>JALOTU010000102.1 GCA_025457725.1 Verrucomicrobiota bacterium | reverse complement strand
TTGAGTTTGTTGCTGGGGGCCTCCGCGCCAAACAGCCGCATCCGCGGCAGAATCAGCGTGCTGGCGGAGACCACCGACAGGGATTGGAGGAAGTGTCGTCGTTTCATGATGGTGATTCAGACTGGAGTCATGCGCCGGGAATTCAAGCGTCAAGTTCGGTGCCGGGGCTTACTCGGTCAGCAGCCGGATCTCCACCCGGCGAAACTCGACCGGGTGACTCTCGGCCTGCAGGGAGATGGAGCCGCCGTGGAGCTGAACCTCGCCGTCCCGGATGAGCGGCTTGGCGTTGGCGTCCTTGGGATCCAGTTGCGGGTGCTCGTACTCCAGCACCGTTTCGCCGTTGATGCGATGGATGATCCGCCCGTTGCCGTGCGCCTCGACCTCGGCCACGACCCACTGGTCGCCGTGATACGTCCGGGAAGTCGAGTTGGTGCAATGGGTCGTGAACAGCCTGCCGTCCATGACCACGTGCGTGCCCGGCGTGCAGAGGTTGCCGGTGGAACGCTCATGCTCGCCATCCCCGCCCAGCAACTGGACCTCGATGGACACCGGGAAATCCTGCCCCAGCCCCATCGTCTCCGGCGGCTGTCCGTGAATCATGATGCCGCTGTTGCGCAACGCCCATTGGGCTCCTCCCGGCACCTGATCGCCGACAAAGCGGTATTCGACGCGCAACACGTAGTTGGAATACGGGGTCGCGTAAAACAAATGGCCAAAGGTGCCCTCGAACTGCGAGTAATTGTCGTACACCACCCGCAACACACCGTCTTCCACGCGAAAGGTGTCGGCGTAGTTCTCGCCCAGCGGGTGTCCCTTGAACTTCGGCGTCCACCCGGTCAGATCCTTTCCGTTGAACAGGGGTGTCCATGACTCCGCAGCGACCGCCTGCTCCGCACCCATATTCCCCGCGCACAAGCTCGCCAGTAGCATCAGGGGTCCGAAGGAATTCAGGAGAGGGAAGTTCATGGGCACAGTCTGAACCGGGTCGGACAGTTCGTCGAGTCTTCAAATCCTTGTGGGTCTTCAGCGAGCCAAAGCCCGGAGCCAAGCCACTTCTCCCACCCTCAGGCGCACAGCGTGTCGGGGTTCCTAACAGCAACCGCTCAAAATAATTCGCAACTTCCACGACCTGACCCGGCAGTAATCCAATGAAAGTGGTTCTGAACGAACACCGCACGCAACCGGACCCGAACCAAGTCCGCTCTGCAAACCAATTGAAGGAGATAATCATATGAAAACAAAACGAACGATGGATCTTGGAACTCTGGGCCGCGGCATTCTTGCCGGGGCAATCATGGGGCTGACCCTGGCGGGGCTATCTCACGCCCTGGATTATCAAGTGACAGACCTCGGTGCACTGGACGGGGTTTCCAGTGAACCCGTGGCGATCAACAATTCGAATATGGTGACAGGTTGCTACACGATGGCCAGCGGCGCGGAGCGCGCATTTGTGTGGATGCCCCTGGTGGGGGCTCAGGACCTGGGCACCCTCGGCGGGGAGTCGGCCAGGGCAATCGACATCAACGATCGCGGGCAGGTGTTGGGATATTCAACAACGGATCAGGGCGCGAGCCACGTGTTTCTATGGACAGCGAGCAGCGGGATGACCGATCTGGGCCCTGGTCGGGGCGGGTGGACGCTGGTTCAGGCGGTCTTGATCGCGGGGCAGATGTCCAGCTGCCAAGAAGTGCAGCTTGATGAATCACGGGCTCTTGGTCGCAGTTTGACAAACAATCTTTGGGAGCTGGGAGATTTGGGCCAGGGCCCCAACACCGCGATCGACGTCAATGGAGCGGGCAGCGTGGTCGGAGCGTCCTACAGCGCTCGGGGCAATATTCACGCGTTTCGTTGGTCGCCCGATGGCGGAATGCAGGATTTGGCCATGCGGTCGCTAATGAGCTGTGCCAAAGGGGTCAACGATTCCGGACAGGTGATCGGCAGGTTCCTCTCGGCGCAGAACGCCAACCATGCCTTCCTCTGGACGGATAGCCAGGGGCTCATCGATCTTGGCACCCTGGGGGGAGACAGCAGTGGCCCAATGGCGCTTCACAATAGCGGTCAGGTGGTGGGCTGGGCAGACGCAGCCGATGGGTTCTCTCATGCCTTTCTGTACACCGTGGCAACCGGCATGCACGATCTCGGTCATCTGGGCGGCAGGAACAGCTGCGCCTATGGAATCAATGAACAGGGGAATGTGGTTGGCTGGGCTGAACTGGCCAGTGGGAATCGACATGCGTTTCTTTGGAGTGAAGCGAGTGGAATGATCGATCTCGGGTTGCTTGGCGGATCCAACAGCACTGCGGTCGCCATCAACGAGCTGGGCACCGTGCTCGGGTCCTCCACCACAGCCAACGGCGAGACGCACGCCTGCGTCTGGATGCGCCGTTCTGAAACCGCCAAGGAAATCCTCGCTCAGACGCAGTAGGTCATGGAATTGTTCCGTCCGTTCAAGAGGAGGCTCCCCTCGATGGAGCCTCCTCTTTTCCTTTGAATTTGGCATGAAGCAGCGCGAGATGCTTCGTGGGCGTCACCGCCACCAGCCCTGCAGGGTTACGGCCCGGGTAACTGCCCGGCCGGCGAAGGATCAGTTCCTGGCTACTTGTCGGCTGGAGAACTCAGGAGTTCCGTAGCTTCGTTGAGGAGGATGTCAACAATGAGCACGTCGTTCCAAATATGGCCGAGGTCAGGGTTGTCGAGTTGGGGCAGTCTTTCCAAAGCCACCTTCCGACCTGCGTCCAGAGCCTTTCGAGCTTCGAAGGGACGCTGAGATCGATGATGACCCATTGCCTGCACCGCATAGCCAGCGGGGATGAAGAAAGGGTAACTGCTGTTCAGAACGGAATGCGACAACTTCACGGCTTCGTCGTAGTTTCCCAGCCGGTAGGCAGCCATGGCTTCGCACAATTTGAATCCGTCCAGATACTGTCTGAATTCGTTGGCATACTGGTTCTGGGTGCCCTGGGCCGAAATGGTTTTAAGGAGATTTTGGATCATCTCAGAATCCGCCTCTCCCAGCGGACGGAGAAGCGCTGCTTTGGCGACCCGTTCGGCCGTCAAGGCATCCTCGCTGTCTCTGAAACGGTCCAGCATGGCGGTGCGCATGGAGTCATACCCGGTATCCTTGCCCAGGTGAACCAGCAGCGGAGACAAGACAAACCAGTTCCAGTGGTCAGCAGGATCGATCTCGATCAACCGCGTCAAGTCTGCGGCCGCCTCCTCGAATCGGCCCGTCCGGGCCCTCAGATCGGCTCGCATTTCCAGAGCTTGCGCCTCGAAGCTTCCACCACTCATCGAGCCGTCGAGCATTGCGTCGAGAAGCACCTCGGCTTCGGCCAGGTTGCCGCGATTCAGAAGGCTGGTGGCCTGCTCCATCTGACCTTGAGATTCCCGGGCCCCGGCAATGCGTTCCATCAACTCGGGATTGCCGAACGCGAGCACTTCCGCCTGGGTCAGCGCCGCCTCCTGCCTCGCATCCGCTGCCGCCTGCCGGGCCTCCCGCTCTTTGAAGAAGAGCCATGTGGACAAGGCCATACCCACGGTGAGGGCGGCGAATACAGCACCGGCGGCGATGACCATCACCACCCCCGCCACAAAGACCACCCGGTTTCGCCGCGCGAATTTCTGGATCCGATACAGAGTGCTGGGAGGGCGGGCGAGAACCGGCTCGTTGGCCAGGACGCGTTCAATGTCCTTCGCCAGATCACTCGCCGTGTCATAGCGCCGGGTCCGCTCCTTCTCCAGCGCTTTCATCGCAATCCAATCCAGATCGCCCTCCACACTCTGGAGCAGTTCGAGCGGACTCATCCCGCGTCGTTTCCCAGCGGTGGATGCTTCCGTCCCCAGGACGGACCGCAATCGCGTCGAGGGCTTGGGCGGATCCTCCTCTCGAATGCGTCGGCGCGCCTCGTCCAACCCAGCCTGCAAAAGCTTCTCCGGATCGAACGGGGGGCGGCCGATCAGCAGTTCGTACATCAGCACGCCAAGGCTGTAGATGTCGCTGCGGGTATCAATGTCCAACCCGCTCAATCCGGTCTGCTCCGGACTCATGTAGGCGGGCGTTCCGATGAACTGTTCGAAGGCAGTATAGAGCGTCTTGTCGGTGAGCCTGCCCTCCGTGGCTTTGGCGATTCCGAAATCGATCACCTTCGGGACCGGCTCGCCGTCCTGCAACGTGACCAGCACATTCGACGGCTTGATATCGCGATGGATGATCCCCTTCTGGTGCGCATGCTGGATGGCCATGCACACCGCCGCGAAGAGTTCGAGCCGCCCGCGTGTGGGGATGCGGGCTTCGTCGCAATAGCGCGTGATGGAGATTCCACGAACGAGTTCCATCACGAAGTAGGGCCGACCCGACCCCGTGGTTCCCGCGTCCAGCACCTTGGCGATGTTGGGATGATCCATCATGGCCAATGCCTGACGCTCGGCCTCGAACCGGGCGATGATCTGCCGGCTGTCCATGCCCAGCTTGATGATCTTCACCGCAACCCGGCGACGGATCGGCGTTTCCTGCTCGGCCAGGTACACCACCCCGCAGCCGCCTTCGCCAATCACCTGAAGAAGTTTGTAGGGGCCAATCCATGAGCCAACAGAATCGCCAAGATCGACCACCTCCGTATGCCCAGTGCCTCCATCGTCGTTCTCCGTGGCACCGATGGCCTCCTGAACCCCGGCAAGAAGTCCCGCATTCCCGTCGCAGGCCTGTTGGACAAACGCCTCGCGCTCCGGCCCCGGCTGCTTGGCCAGGGCCGCTGACACGATCGCCATGACTTGTTGGTTGCTGGCTATGGTTCGACTCCTGTCTGCTCGAGAGACTGCCTGAACACAGGCCGCCTCTCACCCGGGTTCGTCCCAAGCTTATAGCCCGGAAAAGATCGGCGATCAACGCCCATCCTCGCAATCTGGAGGATCCTTGCAGTCGAGGTCGGAATTCAGGCCCCGCCGCGTTCGCCGAGCAGTTTGAGCAACTCCGCGAGTTCCGAGTCGATGTCGCTGGACGTGGCCACTGTCTCGCCAACCACCTCGCGCAATTTCTGTCCGTATCGTAGGCGCAGCCTGCGGATTTCGCTTTTCACCGCTGAAAGTGATTTCTTGTGTCTCGCCGCCACGTCTTCGTACGGAACCGAACCCTTGTCGTCCTCAATGAACATCCGTATATCCTCAAACAAGGCGCCCTTTCCCATTCCGACATAATCCGCTTTCACACGGGATAGAGATTCAGCCAGGACACTCTGAGCCCAGCAATAGTTCAGCAATGACTCGGGCGTGTGCAGATCCTGGGGCTCGTTGAGGTAGCGCCCTTCTGCATCGGTTTCATCGATGGCGACCTTGATGACTTCCCCTCCGCGTTTTGCCGCACCGTCCCGCTCGCGTCTCTTGGCGAGCAGGTGTTTCACCGCACCCAACATGTAGGACCGGAACCGGCCTTTTCCGCGATCCACCCGTGCCAGCCCTGTTGTGGACATTAATCCGGCAAGCAGTTCCTGTGTGAGATCCTGTGCGTCGGCGCACCCAAAGCCCTGCCGCCGGATAAACGCGTACACCGGGTACCAGTACGATCGGCAGAGCCCGTCCATCGCCTGGAGGCACGATGGGGAATCTTTCTCCTGCGCTTTGACAATCAGAGTCCAGGCCGTGGGCTGAAATGCGGACGCCCCACCCGCATTGGGATTGCGATTCTGTTCAGTAAGAGTTGGATTCATCACCGCAAGGGGTCACTGCCAGTGCCTGGCTTGGATCGCCGAAACAATGGAGTTCTGACGCGCACAGCCTGGACCTTGACGTTTTCTGCGTCGAGCCAACAGATGGGCTTTCTGACAAGAGAGATACGGAGCGCGGAGCATTGCTCCGCCATAGGTTGATTGCTCGGATTGTGTGACTCTAGTGCACGAGCCTCAATAAAGTAACTCGAAAGGCTTAGTGACGGCTTTCCCACGCTTTGGGGACCTGTCACCAAAGCAACGCCGCGCGGACGTTCGAGATCGAAATGAACCGGTCCAATGCGGGGAAGCAGCACGACAGGTCGTGCCGCGAAAAGGCTGCGCCAAGTCGCAGCACTCCAAGGTGCGGGCAGACTTGCGTCCTCCAAGGTGGGAAACGCGCACTGGATCGTGAGCCGGCCAGGTTCTCTCTGTTTGCTCCTGTTCGATCCTTCAGCGTCATGCGCAGGACTGGAAACGGCGGCAATCGCGCCGCCTCAAATCTCAATCACCGTGATCTCCGGGCGGCAGAGGAAGCGGACGTTCAAGTAGAACCAGCCCACACCCGCGCCGACGTAGAGCGGGCCGGACGCCGTGGCGAACCGTCCCAGGTCATATCGTCCCACCCCGAACGGTGTGATCAATGGGCCGATGAGCGGCAGTCGTACCTGTCCCCCGTGAGAATGCCCGGCGAGTGCGACATCGAAGGTGTGGCTGCCGAGTTTCTCGATCCACAGCGGATAATGCAGCAACGCAATCCGGCGCACATCCTCCCGCAGCGTGAATTGCGGCGGCTTCATGCAGGTGGCCCCGGCGATCTGCACCTTGCCGTCGGCGGCCTCCGCGACGGCGTCCAGCAACCAGCATCCGCCCGTGGCGGCAAAGGCTTCACGGATGATGTTGAAGTCCGCGTGGCTCCAGTAGTCATGATTCCCGGGAACGCCGTACAGCGGGGCCCGGATCTGTTGCAGCCCGTCCAGGGCGTCGGGCAGGTGTTCCGCGTCCTCGATGAGGTCGCCACCGAAACAGACGAACTCGGGCGAGAGCGCGTTGATGGTTTGCACCAATGCATCCAGGTGCTTGCGGTCACCCTTGTGATGCAGGTCGGTGAAGAACACAAACCGGTGCTGCGGAGGGCCGCCGGCCAGGTTGAGCTTCCGCACCGCCAGCCAGTTGGGTTCAAGGCACAGACTGTCCGCCAGGGCCAGAGCCGGCGTGCCATAGAGCAGTCCGCGAAGGAATCGGCGGCGGGTAAGCCCTGGCCGCCGCGAGCTTCTGTCGTTCGATTGGGAACGGCTCGTCATCAGCGTCTCAGTGGAGGGAAGTTGTTGCGGAGGGTTGAAATGCCGGAATTCACCCGGCCAATACTCCATCACATCTACACGCCGTCAACTCCGCGAAGGCACACCCACTTGCGGACAAAAATGTCCGCGTTCCGGAGAGGCGTGGACGGCTCCACTTGCGCGTGCCTTGCGCCTCCCCTGTCACTTCAAGTTCGCCGGATTGAGCCCTTTCAATTCCCGGGGCAGGAACAGGCCGTCCTTGCGGATGAGCTCGCCATCAAACCAGACCTCCCC
>JALOTU010000101.1 GCA_025457725.1 Verrucomicrobiota bacterium | reverse complement strand
GCCGGCAAACCCGAGGTGCTCCCGCCGCTCCTGGATGGCCATGATCTGATCGCCCTGGGCATGCCGCCCGGCCCGGCGATCGGCCGGATGTTGGAGGAAGTGCGCGATCGGCAACTGCAGGAGGAGCTGAAGAGTGCCGAGGAGGCGCGGGCCTGGGTGCGGGAGCGGTTGGGGAAAGCCGGTTGACCCCCGGCCCCGGCGCTGCTTCATTGTTGGCTGCCATGAGCAAATTGTTGTTGGTCGATGATGAGGCGGACGTTCTGTACTCCTTTCAGCGGATCTTCGATTCGCCGGAGATCCAGCTGTCCACCGCGTCCAGCGGCGAGGAGGCCCTGGCCGTGGTTCCACGGCTCAAGCCGGACCTGGTCATCATGGACATCCGCATGGGCGGCATGAACGGGTTGGAGACGTTGCGCGCGATACGGCAGGTCGATCCCAAGCTGCTGGTCATCCTCATGACGGCCTACGGCACCACCCAGATGGCCATTGAGGCGATGAAGCTGGGCGCCTACGATTACCTGCTCAAGCCCTTTGATGTCCCCAAGCTCAAGGAAATCGTCAACCAGGCGCTGCGGGCGGCGCGGGACATGAGGCAGACGGTCTCGGACAAGCCGTTGCTGGAAACGGAGGACTACGAGCAGGGCATTGTGGGGCGGAGCGAGCCGATGCAGCAGGTGTTCAAGATGGTGGGCCAGCTGGCGGCGACGGACGCCACCGCGCTGATCACCGGCGAGAGCGGCACGGGCAAGGAGCTGGTGGCCCGGGCCATTTACCACAACAGCAACCGCAACGGGAAGCCGTTCCTGGCGGTCAATTGTGCCGCCATCCCCGAGCAGCTGCTGGAAAGCGAATTGTTCGGCCACGAACGCGGCTCGTTCACCGGCGCCACCAGCCAGCGCATCGGCAAGTTCGAGCAGTGCAACGGCGGAACCCTCTTTCTGGACGAGATCGGCGACATGACGCCGGCGACGCAGACCAAGATCCTGCGGGTGCTGCAATCCGGCACCTTCGAGCGCGTGGGCGGCAACGCCCCGCTGCAGGTCGATGTGCGCGTCATTGCGGCGACCAACAAGCCACTGGAGCAGGCGGTGGCGGCGCGCCAGTTTCGCGAGGACCTGTTCTACCGGTTGAACGTCGTGCGCATCCATCTGCCTCCGCTGCGCGAACGCAAAAGCGACATCCGGCTGCTGGCGGATTACTTCCTGAAGAAACTGGCGCGGGACGGTGGTGGCGCGACCAAGGCGATCTCCGCCGGGGTGTTGCGCGCGTTCGAGAAGTACCATTGGCCCGGCAATGTGCGCGAACTGGAAAACGTGATCCGCAGGGCCATGGTGGTGAGCAAGGGGGACACGATTCTGCCGTCCGACCTGACCGCTGAAATCGCCGGCGCCGGCGGGGAAGGGGCGGCGGCCGGAGGGGCGACGGGAACCGGAGGATTCACCGGCCCCGGTTCCGAGGCTGCCGCCGCGGACATTGCGACGCTGGCGGGGCATTTGTTTCATTGGGCCCGCAAGGATCCGAAGCTCAAGGTGCTGCCCGCGGTGGAGCGGGCGCTGGTGATCGAAGCGCTCCGGGCCACCGCCAACAACCAGGTGCAGGCGGCCAAACTGCTGGGCGTGACCCGCGCCACCTTGCGCAAGCGCATCGAGAAGTTCGGGATTCATCGGGAACTGAACATCGCCTGAACCGGCGACCCACCGGAAATCGACAACGCCCTCGTCGCCTGCTACCCCTCTGTCGCGTGACACCACACCGATTGCTGCTGCTGATACCCGCCTACAACGAGGCGCGCAGGATTGAGCCGGTGCTGCGTGAATACGCGGAGTACTTTGCCGGCAGGCATGGCGACCGGTTTCAGCTGGTGGTGGTCCTCAACGGCTGCCGGGACAACACCCTGGAGGTGGTCGAACGCGTCGCCCGCGACCATCCCTGCGTGCGCTGGATGGATTTCGAGGCGCCGATCGGCAAGGGCGGCGCGTTGATTGAGGGACTGAAGCTGGCGCCGTTCGCCGACTTGATCGGGTATGTGGATGCCGATGGCGCCACCCCGCCGCAGGCCTTCGAGGCCCTGGTGCTCAAGGCGGATGAGGCGGATTGTGTGATCGGGTCCCGCTGGCTGCCGGGAGCCGTGCTGCACCAGACCCAGTCCGGCAGGCGTCAGTTCGCCAGCCGCGTGTTTCATCTCATCGTCCAAAGCATGTTTTGGATGGGCATCCGCGATACGCAATGCGGCGCCAAGGTGATCCGGCGGGAGGCGGTTGAGAAGATTCACGCCAACCTGCGCATCGCCGACATGGCCTTCGACATCAATCTGCTCTACTCGCTGAAACGGGCGGGGTTCAGCATTCTTGAGGTGCCCACGGAGTGGACCGACAAGATCGGGTCCAAAGTGAATCTGCTCCGCACTTCGCTCACGATGTTTCTATCCGTGGTTCGCATCCGCTTGATCTACTCGCCGTTCTACAAGCTCATGCGTCCTCTGCGCCCCCTGGAGGTGTGGGTTTATACCCGGTTGCGGGCGCCTTTGCCCATCTCCGGCCCCACACCCTCCGGACCCAATCAGACTGCCGGCCAGGTCCGGCCAGGTCCGGGCGGGGTTCGGGAATAATCTCCAAACCGGCGAGGCAAGCCGGATCGGTTCAGCTCGGTTGCAGCCGGGCGGCGGGCCGGGTTGCGGGCAGCCAAACCCACGTGAACAGGACGCACACAACGAAGAACAGAAGGTTGAAACCGGTGAGCACCTGGAGCACCTGCACCAGGCTTTCATGCGCCAGATTGAGTGCCACCGCGAAACCGACCGCCAGGACGACCAGGAACGGCACTGGTCGGAAATCCCCCTTCGCCAGCAGGTTGTTGATCAGGACGTTGGCCAGCGCCAGCGGGACCATGGCCCCGGCGTACCACGGCAGCAACGAGGAGGCGACGGCGACATAGTTTTCGGTGAAGACAAGCCGGATGACGAAGGGGCCCACGAGCCACAAGCCCAAGCCGCCGCACACCGCCAGCACCCCGGTTCCCAACAGGGTGACCGCCAGCAGATCCGTCTTCTGGGACTTCGCGGTGCTGTGGACGATCTTGGGAAACATCACTCCGGCCAGCGGGAGCACCAGCCACATCAACGCGCGGGACAACGTTCCCGCCGCCCCGTAAGCGTAGGTCTCCTCGGGAAACCACGCCTTCACAAACATCGTGTCCGCGGTGAAAAGAAACTGGCAGGCCCCGAATCCCAGCATGAGCGGGATCACTTCCCGGATCAGCTCCCGGACCCGGAACGGCTCGCCGGGTCCCGTCCACAATTCCCGGGAGGCATACAGGGTGAAGCCGATGGCCAGAACGTAGCCCAGCACCACGGCCCCCATGATCCCCGTCGCATACCCTCCCAGCACCAGCACGATGATCGCCGCCCCGCCGAACCGTCCGGCACCGGCCAGAATCAGGGAAAGGCCCAGGGAAAAGAAATCCTGCTTTCCCTGCAACATGCCCCAGAGCATGGGCAGCAGCAGGGCCCCCAGCACGGTCACCACCGCCATCCACAGCGCGATGGGATTGGTGATCTGCCAGGCGGCGATCAGTTCCCGCTGGAAGAACACAATGACGCCGGCCCACACGGCCCACACCAGAAACAGCGCCAGGGCGCTGCGCCGCAGCATGCGGGCGAGCATGGCCTGCTGCCCCGAGGCCAGCGCCTTGGCGGTCTGCTGGGCAAACACCATCTGCAACGGGAGCATGGGAACCACCATGGTCATCGAGAACAGGGTGACCAGGAGGCCATACTCGGATTCCGGAATGCGCTTGGACAGGAAATGCACCGCCCACATGAGCATGCCGGTGACAAGATTGGCCACCATCAACCAGCCGCTCTGGCGGAAGAACGAGGCTTTTTCGTGTCGGGAATGGTCTTCGGAGGGGGAGGCGTGACTCATGAAAAAATCGGCTCAGGGCAGTGATCTCAAGTAACGGACCAGCAAAGCGTGTCCGCGTTCAAGCTGCGAGGTGGTGATCCACTCGTCCGCCGTGTGCGCCTGGGCAATGTCCCCGGGACCGAACACAATGCTGGGGATGCCGCCTCCGGCCAGCACCGCGGCGTCACAAAAGAAATGCACGCCCTCTCCGGTTCTCTGTCCCGCCGCGGCGAGGAACTCGCGCACGAAGGGCGCATGGGAACGAGTTTCCAGCGGCGGACACTCGACCGCCTTGGCAGCGTGCAGTTTCACCCGCACACCCAGCTCACGAAAGAGCGTCGTCAGCTCGGCCCGAAGCGATCGATGCGTCTCGCCGGGCAGGGTGCGTCGATCCACCTCGATCTCGCAATGGTCCGGAACGATGTTCGCCTGGGTGCCGCCGCGGATGACGCCGACGGACACCGTCGGGCTGCCCAGCAGCCGATGGCGGCGGCGGTTCAACCGGGCGCGATACCGTGTCTCGAGGGCTTCCACCACCCGGGCCATTTCCAGGATGGCGTTCCGACCGTTGTGCGGGGTGGCGCCGTGCGCCGCCCGGCCCCGGGTTTCAAGCCGCCACCACACATTGCCCTTGTGCGCGGTGACAATCCGCAATCGCGTGGGCTCGCCGACAATGGCCAGGTCGGCTTCGTACCCGCTGTCCGCCAGCGCGCGGGCTCCCGCCTGCGCATGCTCCTCATCAACGAGTCCGGCGAAGACGATCTCCGTGTGCTGCGGCCGTTTGCCGGTCCGGGCCACGTCGGCCAGGGCCGCCAGCATGACGGCCACCGACCCCTTGGTGTCGCACGCGCCCCGCCCATGAATCCGGCCGGCACGTCGAATGGGGACCAACTGTTCACCGGACACCACATTCACGGTGTCGAGGTGGGGCGCGAGAAGGATCCGGGATTTCATCAACCCCCGCGGCGGGAGGCGGCAGAGGACGTTGCGCCGCTGGCGGGCGACCGCCTGAAATTCAATCTCCAACCCGGCCGCGGCGCCCCAGGCGGCAATGAAATCGGCCACGCGCCCTTCGCCGGCATGCGGATGATGTGCCGGAAGAAAGGCGGGGTTCACGCTCGGCAGGGCGATCAGCTCGGACAACAGTTTCTCAACGCGGGTCATGTTTGACGCGCGAGCGTAGGGGGTGGGGGAGGCTCTGTCGAGCCGCCGGGGAACGCGAAGCGGTTAGCGTCCGCCCTTGGTCCAGCGCTGGTAGGCATCCAGCATCCGGACCCCAAACCGCTCGTCCGGGTTCAGGGGACGGCCATGCGCATCGAGTTCACGCAGCACATTGACCGGCATGCAAAAGTCGAGATCCGTCAGGGGACGACCCCGGATCACCCGGTTTCGCCAGCGCGGTTCGTCGTCGATCTCCTCGATTTCCTGGCCGGGGCCGGGATGGAACGAGATCAGCCATTCATCCTTGCGAATGAACCCATCCTCGGCATCGCGGCTTTCGAATACCGGATCACAGAGAATCATGCAGACCGACCGGCCCTCGGATCGGCCCAGGCAGTAGAACACGATGCGGGCCTCGAAATCGCTGAAGAAGGCGTAGGTCCGTTCCGCCAGCTCCGGCGGCGTCGCGGTGAACCGCGTCTGAAATCCCAACCGCAGACCGTTGGGCCGGGACGGATCCCGCTCGAACACCAGGTTCTCATCAAGAATCCAGAGAATGTCCCCGGGAAGACCGTGCTCGCTCAACGTGGTCTTCCAGGCATCGAGTGCTTCAAAAAAGTAGGGCCGTTCGATATTCGTGTTGCTGGACATGTTGTTCACTTCCTGGTGCTCAAAAACCACTGGGCAAATCGTCGAATCCCCTCCTCAATCTTCACCTGCGGCTCGTATCCCAGCAGCTTCCGCGCTTTGCTGACATCGGCAAAGGTCAGCGGCACATCTCCCGGCTGATTGGGTTGACTGTCAATGATGGCTTTTTTGCCAAGGGCCTCCTCCAACAATTCAATGAGCCGGTCGAGTCGGACGATTCTGGATTCGCCAAGGTTAAATATCTCATAACCAAAATCGCGCGAAATGCAAGCCGCGATTCCGTTCAGGATGTCGTCAATATAGGTGTAGTCCCGCGCGGTGGAGCCGTCTCCATAGACCGGGATGGGCTTCCCGGCCATGATCATCTCGGAGAATTTACGGATGGCCAGATCCGGGCGCTGGCGCGGTCCGTAGACCGTAAAAAACCGCAGCGCCGCCACTTTCATGTCATAGAGACGATGATACACATGCCCCAGGGATTCGCACGCCAGCTTGCTGGCGGCGTAGGGCGAGATGGCCTGGAAGATGGGATCGTGCTCGCGGAACGGCACCTTGGAATTCACGCCATACACCGACGAGGACGAGGCCAGGATGACCTTGCGCACGCCATGGGTTCGGGCGGCCTCCAGCACGTTGACCGTTCCCTCCACGTTGACCCGCTGATAGAGCGCCGGTTCCTGGATGCTCGGACGCACCCCGGCGCGGGCGGCGATGTGAATGACCTGGTCAAACTTCACCTTGCCGCACAGATCATCCAGCTTCTTGCGGTCGCAGATGTCGCCCTTGATGAACTGCAGGGGCCGGCCCAGCGCCTCGAGTTCGCGCAAGTTGGCCTGCTTGAGCTTGGGATCGTAAAACGGGTTGAGGTCGTCCAGGATCCAGACCGAGTGCCATTCGCGCAGCAATCGTTCGCAGATGTGCGACCCGATGAAGCCCGCGCCGCCGGTTACCAGAAAATTCATGGCCGAAGATTACAGACCGTCCGCCCCGGCGTCCAGTGCCGCGGCGGGGGCGGCCCCCGGGGCTCGCCTTGGCACGGGGTGGGGCGGCGTTGCAGCACCAACGCCCTGTCCGGCTTGGTGTTGCCAAACAGAAGGATTCCTCACATATTCGCCGCGAAGTCGGCAACACAACTCAACAAAACACACCGCATCATGCCAAAAGGAAAAGAAATGTTTCTCGGGCTCAACCAGAACGGGTTGATCGCCTTCATCGTTCTCCTTGTCGTCTGTTTCCCGCTCTGCTGGATCCCCTGGCTGATTGACTCCTGCAAGGCGGACCCGGGCAAGCCGATCGAGTAGCCGGAGCTGATGTCGTCTGCCGGGTCATCGGTGTCCTGGAGGTCGGCTGTCGGCTTCCCCGGCATTCTGGGCACCGTCGCCTTTTTCCTGTATGTCGGGTGGAACGTGCGCTGGCTGGTCCAGGGCCGGATTCCACCCAGGGAAGGCAATGGGTCCATTGCCTTCCTGTGGAATCCATTCACGCTGCCCTTTTGCGCCTTGCTGATCTTCACCGCGGGAGAGATCGCCTGGAAACGCGCCAGGCGGCGAAGGCTCGTCCTGTCCCACACCCTCGCCCTGGCCTGGCCCGTGTTGCTGCTGGCCGCATGGATCACCAAGCTGGCCATGGGCCCCCGCTGGTGGTGAACGCACCTTCCACGCCCGGCGATTCAAACCGCCAACCCTCCTCGACTCCCCGCGCGGCGGACGTGTTCGTCACCACCCACTGGTCGGTGGTGTTGACCGCCGGGATCACCGACACCCCCCGCGCGCAGGAGGCGCTCGCCCGTCTGTGTCGCATCTACTGGCGGCCGCTCTATGTCTATGTACGGCGACGGGGTTGGTCCGCGCATGACGCCGAAGACCTCACCCAGGAATTCTTTGCCCGGCTGCTCGAACGCAATGACGTGGCCACGGTGAGCCCGGAGCGCGGTAAGTTTCGCTCCTTCCTGCTGGCCGCGATGAACCATTTCCTTGCCGATGAATGGGACAAGGCGCGGGCGCAAAAGCGGGGAGGCGGCAGGGTAATCCATCTGGATACCGCCGTGGCGGAGGCCGCCCACGCGGAAATCTCCGACGACACACTCAGCCCGGAGAAGCTCTTTGACCAACGCTGGGCCATCACGGTGCTGGAGGAAGTCCATCACCGGTTGCGCCAGGAACACGAGCGCGATGGCAGACAGGCCCAGTTCGAGGCCCTGCGTTTCTCGCTCATGGGCGAACGCAGCGCGGTGCCCTATGCCGAACTGGCGGGGAAACTGGGCACCAGCGAGGGCGCGGTGAAAGTCGCGGTGCACCGGCTCCGACAACGGTATCGCACCCTCCTGCGCGAACTCATCGCCGCAACCGTCTCCACGCCGGAGGAGGTGGAGGAGGAGTTGAAGCATCTGATGCACGCCTTGTCGGGCAGTTGATCCCGAAGGAACCCGGCGCGGCACCCGGCCGCATTCCCGGCTTTCGCTCGCCGGTCAAATCGTGTTTCCTCCCCGAACGCTATGAGCAAGACCGCTTTATTATT
>JALOTU010000100.1 GCA_025457725.1 Verrucomicrobiota bacterium | reverse complement strand
GGCTTTGTCAAAATTCGCCATTGCCCCTGACCGCCGTTGGCTGGGGTTGAACGCGGGTGCCGAGTATGGCCCGGCCAAACGCTGGCCCAAAGACCGGTTTGTCTCCGTGGCACAAGCCGTTCAGCAGCGCACGGGTTGTAGCGTGCTGATCTTCGGAGGCCCGGGGGATGCGGAGGTGGCGGCCGATATCGCCGCCCGGGTCCGCAACCCGAATTCCCACGTCCACAACGTCGCTGGCCGGACCTCCCTCCGGGAATTGATGGCCCTGCTCACGCGCTGTCGCGTCCTGCTCACCAACGACACCGGCCCCATGCACGTCGCCGCGGCGTTGGGGGTGCCGGTGGTGGTTCCCTTCGGGAGCACCTCCCCCGAACTGACCGGCCCCGGCCTGCCGGGCGACCCGCAGCACCGCCTGATCAAATCGAACGCCCCCTGCGCCCCCTGCTTCCTGCGCGTGTGTCCCATCGACTTCCGCTGCCTCAACGGAATCGCCGTGGATCAGGTCGTGAACGCCGTACTGGAAATCTGGTCCGGACCAAACTGAAGCCCAACTGCGGTCCCGGCGCCTCCGTCCTGCGCTTGACAACATGACTTTGCAATGCAAAGTGGATGCATGAGCGATCAATGGGCCGCTGACAATCTTCAAACCATTCGCACGTTGATGGAGCGTGCCGCGGTGTATCGTCGCGCCCTGGCGCCGGTCATGACGGTGACGGGGGTCATCGGCATGGTCGCCGCCTTTGCGGGTTGGAAGACGGAGATCGTGGTCCCCGGTCCGTTCATCCTGTACTGGCTTTGCGTGGCGCTGGTGGCCTTGGGTGCCGGCGTGGTGCTGATCCGGCGTCAGGCCATCCAGCAGGGCGAAGCGTTCTGGTCGCCGCCCACGCGCCGGGTTGCGCAGGCGATGCTGCCCCCGCTGTTTGCCGGCCTGGCGCTTGGTGCGGTGGCCTTGATTCTGGTCCGGGGATCCGATGCGGCCGCCGTGCCCGGCTACTGGAGTCATGTGGGGCTGCCCTTGCTTTGGGTGATGTTGTATGGATGCGCCGTGCATGCCGCCGGTTTCTTCATGAAGCGCGGGATTCGGGTGTTTGGCTGGTTGATGGTAATCCTTGCCTGCCTTGGCTTTGCCCTGGGCAAACCTGAAACCGCGCCCGGATTGGCGGACCTGGGTTACGGCATCATGGGCGGGGTGTTCGGTCTGCTGCACACCCTCTACGGCATCTATCTCTTCGCCACGGAGCCACGCGACCGCCCGGAATGAACCCCGCCCCCTTTCTTCAGCTCAACCGCGTGATCCACGAGAAAGGGCGGCTGGCCATCATGTCCATGCTGGCCGCCTCGCCCGAGCTCGCGTTCACCGACTTGCGCGATGCCCTGGGCATGACCGACGGCAACCTCACCACCCACATCCGCACGCTGCAAGAGGCGGGCTACGTCGCCGTGACCAAATCCTTCTCGAACAAGCGTCCGCTGACCACCTGCTCCCTGACGCCGGACGGCCGCCAGGCCTTCGCCGAGCATGTCGATCTGCTGGAGCAGATTGTCCGGCTGTCCCGCCCGAAATAACCCGTGCAGCATCTCTTTGAACAGATTCCAAAACGCATGGTCATAGACTTTGTAATGCAAAGTGCATTGAGACTGGTGGGATGTGGCGGCTCGCGGTGCGCGGATGGCGGGGAGGGCGGCCTGGGATCATGAACATCCTGCGCGCAGATCATCTGGGAATGTGCTTTGGCGTGCGTGACGCCATCGCGATGGCACAGGCCGAAGCCCGGCTGGGTCCGCTGACCGTGTTGGGCGACCTGGTCCACAACCAGTCGGTCATCGACGATCTGCAGTCGCGGGGCATTCGCATTGCACAACGCCCGGGGGAGGTGTCCACGCACAAGGTCATGGTGACCGCACACGGCGCTTCCGAGCGCGCCAAAGCCGGAACCCGTGCGCTGGGGCTGAACGTAATCGAGGCCACCTGCCCGCTGGTGCACCTGGCCCATCGGTCGTTGGCCCGGTTGGTGGCGGCGGGTTTTCATCCGGTCATTGTGGGTCGGCGGGATCATGTGGAGGTGCGCGGCATGACGGAAGACCTCGACGAATTTGATGTGGTGCTGGGCGAAGCCGACGTTCTCAAGCTTCTGCCCCGGCCGCGCCTCGGGGTGGTGGCCCAAACCACCCAGCCCATTGAGCGGGTGCGGTATCTGGTCCGCTTGATCCAGCAGCGCTTTCCGGAGGCCGAGGTGCGGTTCATCGACACCGTATGCCAGCCCACCAAGCAGCGTCAGCGGGCCGCAGTCAGCCTGGCCCGGCAGTGCGATGTGGTGCTGGTCATCGGCGGCGCCAGCAGCAACAACACCCGCGAACTGGCCCGGACCTGCCGCCGCGACTGCGCCCGCGTGCATCAGGTCCAGACGGCGGCGGATCTGCGACCCGAATGGTTCCACGGAGCCGGCACCGTGGGCATCACCGCCGGCACATCGACGCCGGATGCGATCGTTGACGGCGTCGAGGAATGGTTGCGGGCCTGGAATTCCGGAGCACCCGCCCGTCTGCAGTCGATCCAAGCCCGCTGACCTGGCAACCATGAAGCCACACGAACCCCATGAAATGAACAACACATCTCGCCAGTCTCAATCGGGCCGCTGGTTCACCGTCACCCTCTTCGCCTTGGCCTTCGCCTGGGTGGAAGCGGCCATCGTGTTTTACCTGCGCACGCTGGTGGACCGGATCGATCCATATCAGCCCCATCCGCTGCCGTTGGCGGAAGGCATTGTCTGGGTGGAACTCGTCCGTGAAGCGGCCACCATGATCCTGTTGGCCACCGTTGGGATTCTCGCCGGACACAACCGCGTGACGCGCCTGGGTTACGCGATGCTGGCCTTCGGCGTCTGGGACATCGGCTATTATTTGTTTCTCAAACCCATGACCGGCTGGCCCCGCTCGCTTTTGGATTGGGACATCCTGTTCCTGCTCCCGCTGCCCTGGTGGGGACCGGTTCTGGCGCCCATGCTGATTGCCCTGATCATGATCGCTTGGGGAACGCTGGTGACACAATGGACGTTCTTGCAGCCGCGGGCCCTCTCCAACCGGCGCGTGCTGGGGTGCGGCGCGCTCGGCGTCCTGCTCGCGCTTTACGTCTTCATGGCCGACGCGATACGGCTGGTGCCCGAGGGCGAAACGGCGCTGCGCGAAATGCTCCCCGCCCAATTTTCCTGGTCCCTGTTCCTCTTGGCGCTGGTGTTGGTGGCCGTGCCGGTGGGTTACCTGCTGGCCTTGTGCGGGAGCGCCCGGGGCACAGGGCCGAAGCGCTTTTCCGCGTCGTGAACCCAATCCCCTCATCCGGCATGAATCCGAGGCCCTGGCCCTTCAGTGCTTCCTCCGTGGGCGATTTGCTGCGCGGAGAGGTGGGCGCATTGACGATGTGGACCTCGGATTGGAAGGCGGGGCGGATCGGGCGGGACGTGGGGTTGATCCTCCTTGGGGCCGGGGCGTTCGGCGCCGCCGCGGGCGGTTGGCGTGATCCGTTGCAGTCGCTGTTTGCCGGGATCAAATTGCCGTTGATCATTCTGCTGACGGCGGGGGGCAATGCCCTGCTCAACGCCTTCCTGGCGCCGTTGCTCGGCCTGCATCTGCGCTTTCGTCAGTCGTTCCTCGCCATCCTCGCGAGCTTTGCGCTGGCCTCGGCCATGCTGGGCGCGTTCAGTCCGCTGGCCGCCTTTGTGGTCTGGAACGCTCCACCGCTGGTTGAAGGCGCCAACAATTCGTCCACTCATGCGGCCATTCTCCTGGTGCTCGTCGGGGCCATCGCATTCGCCGGACTTGCGGCCAACCTGCGACTGCTCCAATGGTTGCGAAGCCAGGCGGGCGGTGGCGCCATTGCCTGGCGTGTGTTGATCGCCTGGCTGGCGGGCAATCTGTTCCTGGGCAGCCAGCTTTCCTGGGTGTTGCGGCCATTCATTGGCTCGCCCGGGCTGGAGGTCGAGTTTCTCCGTGACACGGCCTTCGACGGCAATTTTTACGAGGCCGTGTTTCGTTCCGCCGTTCGCCTGTTCAACTGATCGAGCACCCACACCAATGCATATGAACGACATGAATCCAAACCAAACGCCCGTGCCTCCGCGAATCCCGCCGGTGACGTCCCCTGGACGAACGGCTCAACCGGCTCCCGCGGACGATCCGACCGAGCGCGAGCCCATCCGCGGCGTGATGGCCGCCATAGAAATCATCCTGCGCCAGCCGCGGAGGGTGATCCACGCCCTGGGCCAGCCGGGGGCATGGCGGGTCGTGGTTGCCATGATCTTCAGCACGCTGGTCTGCGTGCTGGTTTACGGGCTGGTGGTGGGCACGTTTTCGCGGGGCGAGCAGTTGTGGATTGCGCCGGTGAAGATCGCGACGGGGCTGGGGATCGCGGCACTGATCTGCCTGCCCAGCCTGTACATCTTCGCCTGCCTGGGCGGATCCCAGGCGCGCCTGAGTGAGGTGGCGGGGCTGGTCGCTGGGTTCCTGTTGTTGATGGCGCTGCTGCTCATCGGATTCGCTCCCGTGGCGTGGCTCTTTTCTGAATCCACAAATTCCCTCTGCTGGATGGGCGCGTTGCACCTCCTGTTCTGGGCCATTGCCACAGGTTTTGGCCTGCGGTTTCTGGGGGCGGGATTCGCCGCCACCCAATCGCGCTCCCGCTCCGGACTGATGGTTTGGTCCGTGATCTTCATTCTGGTCGCCTTGCAGATGACCACGGCCTTGCGACCCATTGTGGGCACCGCCGACACATTCCTGCCGGACGGGAAGAAGTTCTTTTTGCAGCATTGGGTGGATTGCATTGCCGCACCTGTGCCAGCATGCCCGTAAACATGATCCCGCCATCACAAACCCAACGGCTCCGGCGCATCCGGATTCTCACCACGGTTTTCATCCTGGGATTGTTGGTCAGCGGAGTGACGGCCATTCCCCTGGTCACGGAATTGAACTGGCTGGTGAGCGCGATGGGTGGGGAGGCATCGCGGGGCACTGTGGCGTCGACCGACCCCGGGCAATGGTTGCTGCGCATGCGGGCCGCCCTCGAGCAAACGCAGGCGGCGCATCCGCAGCTGTTCTATGGCACTGATTGGCTGGCGTTCGGCCACATCGTCATCGCCATCGCCTTTATCGGGGCGCTGCGGGATCCGGTCGAGAACCGGTGGCTGTTTGACTTCGGGCTGATTGCCTGCGCGCTGGTGATTCCCTGGGCGCTCATCTTTGGCGCCGTGCGCGGCATTCCGCTCTGGTGGCGGCTGATGGACTGCTCGTTCGGTGTGGTTGGAGCGGTGCCGTTGTGGCTGTGCCGGACATGGGTGAAACGGTTGCGGGCGGAAACTGCCTGCCCGGCGTGATTCCTCAAAACAAAGAGGCGCCCTGACTTGCATCAGAGCGCCTCCCCATCGGTGGTGGAATTACTTCGAACCGAGGATCGCGTCCTTCGCGGCCTTGGCCACGCGGAACTTCACGACCCGCTTGGCGGCGATCTTGATGGTTTCGCCCGTGGCGGGATTGCGTCCCATGCGCGCCTTGCGGTTCACGAGCACGAGCTTGCCCAACCCGGGGATGGTGAAGCTGTTCTTCGCGTTCTTGTAGGCGAGCGCGGCAAGTTCATCGAGGAACTGCGCGGATTGCTTCTTGGTGATTTCGACCTTTTCCGCCAGGGCGGCGGTGATCTGTGATTTAGTAAGTGCTTTTGCCATGTTGTCTTTTGTTTTGTTTAGACCGAGGCGCCATTGAAGCGATTTCCCCGGGTCCGTAAAGAAAAAACGCGTCGTTGCCCAACAATTTGTGGATTCTCCGGTCCTGCCGCGGAGACGAAACCGGGCGCGTGCATCTGCAGCCAGCCCGACCTTGGGCGGCATCCGCTCAACCTCAACCACGCCCGTTTGGATTTCCGGTTGCGTCCGGGTGTTGATTGCCATGCGCACGCCTGCAACACTGCCGGAACAGCCATGATGAAACTCTTTGAACTGCGACACAGCCCCTACTGCATTCCCATCGTGCGGATGCTGGAAGGCTTTTCCATCCCGTTCCAACGGCGCGAAGTCCCGAATTGGGACCGGCGCGAGATTGGCCGCCTGACGGGCGGAGCCTACTACCAGGTGCCGGTGGTCGTTGATGGGGACGAGGTGATCCATGATCTGCCGGGCGATCCGTACCGGGTCGCGCGGCACATTGACACGCGATATGGCGGGGGGCGGCTCTTTCCTCCCGCATGGACGGGGATTCATGAGATGATCATCGGGGAATTCGAGGATCGTTTCGAGGGGGCCGGCTTCAAGCTCTGCGACATTCACCATGTCGCCTCCATTGCCGACCCCGG
This sequence comes from Verrucomicrobiota bacterium, assembly GCA_025457725.1. Taxonomy (GTDB): domain Bacteria; phylum Verrucomicrobiota; class Verrucomicrobiia; order Limisphaerales; family DSYF01; genus JALOTU01. The sequence continues at coordinate 2,195 of JALOTU010000100.1, read as the reverse complement.
CGAGCGCGCGATGGTGATCCGTCACAAGGAGCGGCGGTTTGGCGTGGGCTGCCTGGAACAATGGCGGCGGGATGAGGATTCGCTGCGGGCGGCGTTTGAATCCTTGATTGAACCCCTGGATCAGCGGTTGCGGGCGTCCCCGTTTCTTTTGGGTAACGAGCTGCTCTTCGCGGATCTCGCCCTCTACGGGGTGCTGGGCAATTACACCTACCAGGGATGGAACCAGGTTCCCGGGCGCATGGCGGGATTGCGGAAGTGGGTTGAGCGGGTTGCCGGGTGGAGTGCCGTCAAGTCATGAAGCCATGCGGGAACATGATGCTGTGGCCCATGGGCCTCGCGTTGCGGGGGCGATGCTTGTCTGCCTGGCCATGCTGACGTTCTTCGTGACCGAACGGCACGGCCCGATGAAGGCTCCCTCCGCCAGCGAGGGACTCAACGTCGCCGCGCCGGCGCCTGACTGTTTCAACGACTGGGTCGCCCCCGTCACCAGCAACAGCAACTTCCGGGAATTCTGGTTCCAGATAGACTTCAGTGTCTGATCCGGCCGCCCCCGGCATCGCAGGCACGAAAGATGCAGCGGTCGGTTCCACCTGCTCCGCGTCAAACCCCCGGAGGTCAGGTGATCACAAATCGACACCGATGGGCTTCCGCGAGGAAGACCGAAGGAAGCGACTGCATTATGAACGACGACTGGGTAATTCTCGGAGGCTCATTGACACCTCCGTGGGACGATGAGGGAGAGACTATGACGAGCACCAAACGGACAACCTCACCGGCGCGGCGCGGACCGACACGCAAGCCACGCGCGTCGAAACGCGAACAGCTTGCCAGTTGGCTGGAAGACCATCTCGGTATTGGGAACGCGTCCGCGAAGAGGATCTGGCCTGGCACTTGAGCGCCATCCACGGGTTCCTCGGTAAGCTGACCCGCAGGGACTCCGCCGGATCACCCATCGCCGTGGAATTGATGAATCCGCCCCGGTCGAAAATCAGCCGGGTGGCGTTCTGTTCCTGGGACCGGATTGGATTGCTCGAACAGATTGTTGCGGCATTCAACGCCCTGCGCATCAACATTCTGCGGGCGGATGTCTACACCCGCACGGATAACCTGGTCCTGGACGTTTTTGAAGTGTGCGAGCCGAAGGCCGGGGCCGGACGGGGTTCCGCTTCGACAATCGCCAGTCTCCCGACCACACCATCCTCCACGTGGAAGCCACCGATCGTCTGGGGTTGCTCTACGACCTGGTCCACGCTCTGACCGCGAACAAAATCGAGATCGCCCAGGCGATCATCGACACGTCCGCTGGCGTGGCGAAGGACCAGTTCCATCTTGCCGACGCCGAAGGCGATAAGATCACCGACGCCGCGCAGCTCAGGCGGTTGCGAAAGGCCGTTGCCGAAGCGATCACCTCCTAGGGCAGGGCAGGAAGAATTGCAGCCGATCACTTTGGCAGGACCCCGCTGCGTTGGCACCTGGCGGCGCGTGCGCTGATTTGCGCACGCTGGTCAAGTTGCTTCACTGGTGAGGCCGCAGTCCCGCGTGCCGATGGTGTCCGCCCCGACCGACGCGCGCAAATAAGTCGCGACAAGTATCTCCCCGATTATTGCGCTCTTCGAAGACGCCAACGTGGTGGAGGAAACCAGCCCCGTTTGTGGTGGTGTGGTTCCTAAGGGTTCCTGTGCCGGTTGGCGGCCCGGCATGACGCAGGTCAAGGAAGGATGGAACATTGCCTCGTCAACGGTGCGGCTCAATCGGCATCCTGTGCGCGGCTCGAACGCATGGACCTGTCGTGGATTGAAATCGCATTGCTGCTGGCCGCCATCGCCGTCGTGGCGATGTTGTACTCGTCGGTCGGTCACGGGGGCGCGACGGGGTATCTGGCGGTGATGGCGTTGCTGGGCGTTTCCCCGACGCTGGCCCGGCCGGGTGCGTTGTGGATGAACGTGTTTGTGGCGTCGGTGGCGTTCTGGCGGTTTCACCGGTCGGGCCTGTTTGATCGCCGGATCTTCCTTCCGCTGGCAAGCGCTTCCATTCCCCTCGCCTGGCTGGGGAGCCGGATGCATCTGGAGGGCCGGGCGTATTCGATCGTGCTGGGAATGGCGTTGCTGTCCGCCGGTTGGCTGCTGGGCTGGGGGCGGCGATCATCGGAGGAGCGTCCGGTGAAACCGGTGGCGCTTCCGCTGGCGCTGGGTCTG
>JALOTU010000500.1 GCA_025457725.1 Verrucomicrobiota bacterium | reverse complement strand
CCTGCGCTTTTCGTCCGTGGCGGCCACGCGCATGGCCTGCGCTGATCCGGCGGTGGATGAACAAGAACAGGCATTTCTCCGCGCACTGGAGTCGGTCGCGACCCTGAGCTTCGAGGGCGATCGCCTCGATATGCGCGATGCGGACGGAGCGCTGGCCATCATCCTGGTGCGAAAGCCTCTTTGAATGAAACCCCGCAACAAGAACCAGGGAGCACAACCCTGTTCATGAAAAGAACGACCATGAAACATGTGCTCCCCAGTGCTTTTGCAGGGCAGGACCCTGGCGGTGGCCGGCTGCACCAGCAGCCACACATCCGCCAATACGGTTTGATGCAATGACAATCGCAAACCGCAAGGGATTCATCATTGCATTCACGGTGTTAAGCGTCGTGGCGGCGATGCTGTTGCCGGCCATGCCGCAACCCGCCGCCTACCACGACTTCGCCGATCAGCGGGCCATGTTTGGCGTCGCGAATTTTCTCGATGTGGCGTCCAACGTCGGGTTCGTGCTCGCAGCCCTGGCCGGCCTGGTCGTCGCCCTTCACCCGCGCACGCGGTTCGAGCGCCGCAGCGAACGCTGGCCCTACGTCGTGTTCTTCCTGGGCATGCTGCTGACCGGGTTGGGCTCCGGCTACTACCACCTCGCGCCCGACAACGAGCGGCTGTTCTGGGACCGGCTGCCGATGACGATCGCGTTCATGGCCCTGATCGCGGCCCAGGTCGGCGACCGCATCAGCGTCCGGATGGGACTCGTGCTGCTCCCGCCCCTGCTGCTGGTGGGGGCGGCTTCGGTCATCTATTGGCGCATGACCGAACGCGCGGGCGCCGGCAACGTCATGCCGTACGGAGTGCTGCAGGGTTACTCGGTGGTGATCGTTCTTCTGCTCGCCACACTCCCGTCCCGCTACACGCGCGGCCATGACATTTACTGGGTGTTCGCGGCCTACGTGGTGGCCAAGCTCCTGGAGACGTTCGACCGGGAGTTCCTGGCGCTCGGGCATCTTGTGAGCGGGCACACGCTCAAGCACCTCGCCGCAGCCGTGGCGGGGATTGTGGTCTGTCGCATGTTGATGCTGCGGACCCTGCACGAACCCGCGGTGCAGCCGGACGAAGCGCCGGGGATGATTATGATGCGAGAGACCATTAGCGGATCGGCCGCCGCCGCCCGGTCAACGCACCGGGAGCCAGGCTGACCACTTCAAGAATGTGAAAGAAATTTGAAAACTTGCCCAGTTCAATGCCGCCCTACACGATGGCGGCGCTTGCGAGCGAGGGCAAACAGCCTTCCGGTCACAACACCCCAATGGAAAAACACTCATCACGGAACATCACGACGATCATGAAAACACAATTAATACGCATGTGCGGCCCGCTGCTTGTGCTCGGCGCGGCCCTCACGCTGGCGGGTTGCGCCAGCAGCCCCACCTCCGCCAACTCGGTGCGACGCGGCGAAACCGGCCAGTCCCACACCGTTCAAAGAGGCGAGGTGATTTACGTCCGCGAGGTCACGATTGAGGGCGAAGCCCGGGGGGCGGGCGCGGTCGCTGGCGGGGCAATGGGATTTGCGCTGGGCGGCTTGGCGGGCGGTCAAGGTCGTGGCGTCGCGCGGACGGGTGGTGCGGTGGCCGGGGCTGTGGCCGGAAACGCGATTGAGCGCAGGGTGACGACGCAGACCGGGGTGGAGGTGACCATCGAGCTGGAAAGCGGTGAAGTGATCGTGGTCATCCAGGCGGCCGACGAGGTGTTCAACAAGGGGGATTCGGTCCGCGTGCTCCGCCGTTCCGACGGCGGTGTTCGAGTGATGCAGTAATACGCCCGCAACCGCATTGCTCGCTTTGACGCTCCAGCGTTTCTGAACCGACCGGACCCGGTGGCAACCTGGAACCAACAACTCAAGAATCATGAAACGCACGAACCGGCTTAAGACAATTGGCTCCGCGCTCGCCTGCGGCGCCGCACTAAGCCCCGCAGCCCTGCCGGCTATGCGGCCCGCGCGCAGGATCCGTCCACGCTCTTCACGAATCCGGCCGGCATGAGCCGGCTCGACGGATCGCAGTTCCAGGCGGGCGCTCAGCTGCTTTACGGCAACGTGGAGTTCTCGCCAGACTCCGGCACCGGTCCGTTGCTGGGCACCGAGTCCGGCGGGAATGCGGTCGGTGCGCTGCCGGCCGGCAGCCTTTTCTTTACCCAGGCCTTGTCCGAGCGGTTCACCGTCGGTGTGGGCGTCTGCTCGTATTTCGGGCTGGCGCAGGAGTATGACGAGAACTGGGCGGGGCGCTACTACCTTCAGGAGGGTGATCTGTTGGGCCTGAGCCTCATGCCTGCTGTGAGCTTCAAGGCCACGGACTGGCTGTCGATCGGCGCGGGGTTGAACGCGATGTACGGCATCATGGATACCCAGGTTGCGATCCGAACCCTGGGCCCCACGGATGGCCAACTGGATCTGAGCGATGAAGCGTGGGGATTCGGCGCCAATGTCGGGCTGCTCTTCACCCTGGCCGAAGGCTCACGCCTGGGCGTGACCTACCTTTCGCCGGTGGAACTCGACTTCGCCGCCCGTCCGAGCTTCAGCAATCTCGGCGCGTTGGGCGGGGCGATCTTTGCCAACCCGCCGCAATTGAACCTGGGAGTGACCGTGCCCCAGTCGGTGATGGTGAGCCTCTACCACGAGCTGAGCTCGAAGTGGGCGGTCATGGCCAACGGCGGCTGGCAGAACTGGAATCAGTTTGGATATGTGGAGGTGGGAGTGGACTCGGCCACCCCCTTCAGCCTGACCAAGGAGTTGGACTACCAGGACACCTGGCATACTGCCGTCGGGGCTCAGTACCGAGTCTCGGAAGACTGGTTGCTCTCGGCCGGGTTTGCCTACGACAGCTCGGCGGTGAGCGATGCGAATCGAACGGTGGCTCTGCCCATGGGCGAAACGTACCGCTTCGGTCTGGGCGCGCAATGGCAGGTCAGCCCGGCGATCAGCCTCGGGGCCGCTTACGAACTTGCTTGGCTTGGCAATCTGCCGGTGAGTCAGGATTCCCTCTACCGTGGCCGGCT
>JALOTU010000099.1 GCA_025457725.1 Verrucomicrobiota bacterium | reverse complement strand
GCACCGGTCGGATCGGTGATCAGCGCCACATGGCCGTCGAACAGTTCGGGCTTCGGCTCGATGACCACTTTGCCGCCAAGCCGCGTTGCCTTCGCCGCCGACTCGCTGACGTTCCGCACCCGGACAAACGGCAGCCAGAGTGGCCGAAGATTCTTATCGTCAGACCGGATGGTGCGCACGGTGCCGCGCGCATAACCCTCACTCGTCAACACATAGTCGCTCAACCGGTTGGTCCGGGCGTTTTCCACGACCTCATATCCGGCGACGGCGGCATAGAACTCCGCCGCCTTGCGGCCGTCCTGACTCAGCAGTTGAATCCAGATCCAATCCCCCGGGTCGGCCAGAAAATCCGCCGGATCACCGGAACTGGATTTGATCACACCGAACAACACGCCCTCGGGATCCGCGAACACGGCCTGCTCCCCACGTCGGGGAAACTTCTGCGGCTCCACAATCACTTTGCCGCCTGCCTGGGTGACCGCCGCCTTGGCCTGTTCGACATTGGAAACCGATATGTAGCCAATCCAGCGCGGTTTGGCCTCGGGATCCTGTGGGCGCGGCCGGTGAAACAGGCCGCACAAGGGACGTTCGTCATTGGCGGCGATAACGTACCCGCCCAGGTTGCGAAACGTCCATCCAAACAGCCCGGAGTAGAATCGTTGGGCCAGGGGAACATCGTCGGTCACCAGATCCGCCCAGACGAACTTGCCCGGAAGCCGCGGACTGCCGGTTACCGTGGTCAACGGCGGCAGCTCCGGCGTGTCCGCGGCGAAGTTTGGTGAGGGCCACAACAGCAGGGCCGTGGCTGCCAGCAGCAACCATGCGCCCCGGCAAAAGACCCGACCTCGAAACATTGAGGTGCACAGTTTCATGGCGTTTGGAGGTCGGGCTGGGTTGATTTACTCGGCGTCCGGGGACAGCGCCTTCTCCATCTTTTCCATTTCCTTGAGTGCGGATTTGATCGACCGATCGACGGCCTTGTAATTCCAGTTCGCGCTGCTCACCGTGCTCTTGATGGCCTTGACCCCTCCGGCGGTCACGTCGGTGGACAGGGCGGCCTTGATGTCGGAAAGGTCGGAGAGGAAGGGCTTGAACTTCTCGCCGGCCTGTTTGAGCGACGCCTCGACCTTGTCAAAGCTGTCCTGGACGGTATCCAGCCGCTTCTGCGCTTTTTTCCGCAGGGAGGGATTGGCGATGCTGGTCACCGTGTCCTGCCAGTCTTTGAAATACTTCCGGCCATCGCCGGCCATCCATAGAATTCGCGTCTTCGTCCAGCCTGCGGCTTCCTCCGTGTTGCTGACCTGCGTGCAGTAGTTGCTGTAGGCGGGACGCAGGTCGCCCTCCTTCTGTTTGGTGAGGGCATTCAGGCTGTCCAGGGTGTAATCGAGCTGCGTGGCCGTGCGGGCGGTTTCGACGTGAGCTTCCTTAATGCTCGCGGCCAGTTGTTCCTGGCCGGCGGCCTGCGTGGCGGTGGCCAGCAGGGTTGCAAGACCCATCATATAGCAGATTTGTTTTTTCATATGCTGTTTTTTGTTTGGTATTCCGTTTGTTCTTTCTGTCCGTGCCGTCGCCGACTTCGGTTCATCCGCAGTCGCGGTGACGGCAAATTGTTGGGTCAGTACTTCTCCGGCACGAACCGTCTTCCCTTGAGGGAAGCCTGGTCGTCATACGCACCCTTCATCGAGCGCTTGGGAAGCTTCACCTTCTCGCGGGACACATTCTTGTACGGAATGAGCTTCAGGATGTGGTGGATGCAATTCAGCCGGGCGCGCTTCTTGTCGTCGGAAGGCAGGATATACCAGGGGGCCCATTTGGTGTCGGTCGCCCTCAGCATCGCATCGCGTGCCTTGGAATAGTCGAACCATTTGCTGCGGGAGGGCAGATCCATCGGACTGAGCTTCCACTGGCGCAGCGGATCATCGATGCGGGCCTCGAACCGACGTTTCTGCTCCCTGTCGCTCACCTCCAGCCAGATTTTGATGAGTTGGATGCCGCCCCGGACGATGTACCGCTCCAACTCGGGGCAGACCTCGAGGAAACCCTTGTATTGTTCGTCGGTGCAGAAGCCCATGACCTTCTCGACCCCGAGACGGTTGTACCAACTGCGGTCAAAGATCACGATCTCACCTGCGGCCGGGAAATGCTGGATGTAGCGCTGCATGTACATCTGCGACTTCTCGCGATCAGATGGCGCGGGCAGCGCCACCGACCGGAACACGCGCGGGCTGACGCGTTCGGTGAGGGCCTTGATGGTGCCGCCCTTGCCGGCGGCATCGCGGCCCTCGAAGACGATGATCACGCGCAGGCCCTTGTGCCTGACCCACTCCTGGAGGCGGCACAGCTCGCCCTGGAGCTTGCGCAACTCCTTCTCGTATTTCCGGCCTTTCAGCTTCTCAGGGCCGTGGTTTTTCGCTTTCTGGCTCATAGGCTATTGGGTTCCTGGGGGATTGGCTGACGCCATGCCGTGTTCACCGGACCTCGCCGGCGAGGCGGCCGCATTCTCCGTGTCTTGGGAAACCGGTGTTAGCTGCCAGCCGCCACCGAGAGAACGATAGAGGGAGACCACGGAAAGCAATTCGTCGAGCCGGGCCTGGGCCAGGTTCAGCTCGGCGGTGAACAGTTCCTGCTCGCTGTAGAGCACCTCGAGGTAGCTGGTCACCCCGCCGTCGTAGCGGATGCTGGCCAGGTCGGAGGCCTCACGGTTGGCCTGCGTGCGTTGATCCTGCCGGGCGGTAAATTCACGGGTGCGCTGGAAGGCGATGAGGTTGTCGGACACTTCCCGGAAGGCGTTCTGCACGCTCTTTTGGTAGTTGGCCAGCGCTTCGTCGTATTGCGCCCGGGTGATCTTCAGGTTGGCGCGCAGGCGTCCGCCGGTGAACAGCGGCACGGTCACGGCCGGCCCGAACTGCCAGGTCCGCGACCCAGAGCTGAACAGGTCGGAGAGCGCCACGCTCTGGAACCCGTAGAACCCGGTCAGGGTGAGCTGTGGAAAGAACGCCGCCTTGGCCTGGCCGATGTTGGCGTTCGCGGCCACCAGCAACTCTTCCGCGAACCGGATGTCCGGACGCTGCTCCAGCAGGGACGAGGGAAGTCCGGCGGGGACTTCCACGCGAATCTGTTGAGCGGCGAATCCCGCGCCGCGCCGAAGCGGGCCGGGATTCCGTCCGAGCAGGATGCAAAGCAGGTTTTCCTGCTGCTCACGTTGCCGCTCGATGTCCACGATGCTGGCCTCGGCCCCATAGACGAGGATTTTCGCCTGGGCGACATCCTGCATCGCGGCGACGCCGCCTTCCTCGCGCGCGGTGGTCAGGACGAGCGAATTGCTGCGGACCTGGAGAGTGCGCTGGGCAATCTCGAGTTCGTAATCCAATTCCAGCAAGGCGAGATAGGCCGTGGCCACCTCCGCCACCAGCGTCTGGCGTACGATGCGCTGGGCATCCTGCGAGGCGAGGTAACGGGCGCGTGCCGCCTCATTGGCGCGGCGGATCTTGCCCCAGAGATCCACCTCGTAGGAGGACATGCTTGCAAACACATCCCCGTAGCTCTGCTGCGGGTTCAACCCGGTGGGGATGGGGGCCGGGCCGTTCCGCGACGCCCGGCTGGTCACCAGGTCGCCGCCCGCGGAGACGTTGGGCATGAACTCCGAACGGGCGGCCTGCAACGCCGCTTCGGCCTGCAGCACGCGCGCCGCAGCGATCTTGATGTCCCAGTTGTTCGTGAGCGCCTCGCCGATATAGACCGTCAGTTGAGGGTCTTGAAACACTTCCCACCAGCCAAGGTCGGCGAACGAGTTCGTGCCGGCGGGAGGGTTGGTATCCGAGGCGGCGGTGCGGTAAGCTGAAGGGGACTCCACGGCGGGACGCTCGTAGTCCGGACCGACGGCGCAGCCGGCCAGCGTGGCGATGAGGATCAGCGGTAATGCCAGACCCGGGAACATCGAACATTCAACATTGAACATTGAACGTCGAAGGGGACCTGCGCCGGTCCGGTTCCCTGGGCGCGGATCGTTGAATGTTGAGCGTTGACTGGTTTGACTCTCCCACATCGATCGTCCTTCTGCATTCTGCATTCTGCATTCTGACTTCATCCATGTCCTCCTTTCTCAGCCGCGGGCGTGGCGGGCGGGACAGGGGCCTTCCTCCCTCCCCGCTCCACGATCTTCTGCACGAACACATAGCACACCGGGATGAGGAACAGGCCGATGGCGGTGGCGATGGTCATTCCGAACACCACGCCGGTGCCCATCGTGCTGCGCGATGCGGCGCCGGAGCCCGAGGCCAGCATGAGCGGAACGCAGCCGAGGATGAAGGCGAAGGAGGTCATCAGGATGGGCCGCAACCGCAACCGGGATCCTTCCGTTGCCGCCTCGAGCAGATCGACACCTTCATCGCGTTTCATCTTGGCGAACTCGACGATGAGGATGGCATTTTTGGCCGACAACCCGATGAGCATTACCAGACCGATCTGGGCGTAGACATTGAGATCAAACCCGCGCGAAACCATGCCCACCATCATGCCCAGAATGACCGTTGGCGTGGCCAGCAGCACGGCGAAGGGCAGACCCCAGCTTTCATATTGTGCCGCCAGCAGGAGGAAGACGAAGAGCACTGCCATGCCAAAAATGACCACCGCCTGACCCTCGGATTTCTTTTCCTGCAACGTCAGGCCGGACCACTCGTAGCCGACCTCGCTCGGCATGGTCTTCATGACTTCCTCAATCGCGCGGATCGCCTGACTGGAGCTGTAGCCCGGGGCGGTGGCGCCCATCATTTCAGCGGCGTTGTATAGGTTGAAGCGGGAAACGAAGTTGGGGCCGCTGATCTTGGTGATCTTGACGAGCGTGCTGAGCGGCACCATGCCGCCCTCGCTGTTGCGCACGTAGAACCGGCCGATGTCGTCCGGCTGGCTGGTAAACTGCGCCTCGGCCTGGAGGAACACCTTGTAAACGCGGCCGAAGCGGACGAAGTCGTTCACGTAGAGACCGCTCAGGTAGGTTTGCAGCGTCCGGAAGATGCTGTCCACCGGCACTCCGAGCGTGCGGGCCTTCTCGCGGTCGAGTTCGACCTTCACCTGCGGCGTGGCCGGGTTGAACGTGGTGGTGATGCGGGCAATCTCCGGGCGCTCGGCCACCGCTTTCTGCAGCTGCTGGACGTAGTCGGCGAGTTGTTGGATTGAACCGCCGGAACGGTCCTGCAATTGCATGGTGAAGCCGGACACATTTCCGTAACCGGGCAGGGGGGGGGGACCGAAGGCAAAGGCCCGGGCGCCCGGGATGGTGGCGGCAAAGGCCTGGTTCCATTTCTTCACCAGGGCGCTGGCATGGAGTTCGGGCGAATGACGCTCCTCCCAGGATTCCAAGCCCACGAACATCATGGCCGTGTTGGGGAAGTTCAGGGAGTTCAAAATGTTGAAACCGGCGAGCCCCACCGCCGAACGCACACCGTGGGTGCTGGTCACAATCTCCTCCACCTGCTTGAGAACCTCGTCGGTCCGCTGGAGCGACGCCCCCTCCGGAAGTTCCACGGCGACGAACAGGTAACCCTTGTCCTCATCCGGGATGAATCCGCTGGGCACGAACTTACCCAGCAGCCAGATGCCGCCCAGCACCGCCACCAGGAGCAGCATGGAGCGGGTGGCCTTGCGGGCCAGACTCCCGACGATGTTTCCGTAAGAGCCGCTCAGCCAGTCGAAGAAGCGGTTGAACAGCTTGAAAAACGCCGCGACGGGGCCGCGTCCCGGAGTTGGCTTTTTGAGCATCAGGGCGCACAGCGCGGGGCTGAGTGTCAGCGCGTTGATGACCGAGAAGACCACCGCCACGGCGATGGTGAGGGCGAACTGGCTGTAGAGCTGGCCGGTCACACCGCCCATGAACGCCACCGGCACGAACACGGCGCACAGCACCAGGCCGATGGCCACCACCGGCCCGGACACTTCCTTCATCGCCATCTGGGTCGCCTCGACGGGATCCTTGCCGTGCTCAAGATGGTGTTGCACCGCCTCGACCACCACGATGGCGTCGTCCACCACGATGCCGATGGCCAGCACCAGGCCGAACATCGTCAGCACGTTCACACTGAAGCCCAGTACCGGGAACATGATAAAGGCGCCCAGGAGCGAGACCGGCACGGTGCACATGGGGATGATGGTGGCGCGGAAACTTTGCAGGAAGATATAGACCACGATGAGCACCAGCACAACCGCCTCGAAGAGCGTATGCACGATGGATTCCATCGAGGCTTTGATCGGCAGCGTGGAATCCAGCGTCACGTCATACTCCATGTCCGGGGGGAAGCGTTTCTTCGCATCCTCAAGGATCTTCCGCACGTTCTCGGCGGTGTCGATGGCGTTGGCGCCGGGCGCCAGGTAGATGCCGATGGCGCCCGCCGGGGTCCGGTTGAGCCGGGCGCGCAAATCGTAGGTCATGGCGCCGAGTTCCACGCGGCCGACGTCCCTGATTTTCACCTGCGACCCGTCGGGGTTGGAGCGGATGATGATATCCTCAAACTCCCTGGGATCCTTGAGCAGGCCGAGGGCGCGGACGTTGTACTGCATTTCCTGGCCGGGCGGCGCCGGCTCGGCCCCGATGCGCCCGGCGGGCGACTGGGCGTTCTGCTCCTTGATGGCGTTGGAAATGTCGTCCGGGGTGATGCCGAGGACCGCGAGCTTGTCGGGCCGCAGCCAGACTCGCATGGAGTAATCCTGGGCGGTGAAGTTTTTCACGTCGCCCACACCCTTCACCCGCTTGATGGAGTCCACCAGGTTGATGTCGCAATAATTGCCCAGGAACACCGCGTCGTAGGTGCCCTTGGGCGAATTGAGGCCGATGACCATGAGGATGTCCGGGCTGGAACGGTTGACGATGACCCCCTCCCGCTTGACCGCATCGGGCAACTGCGCGTCCGCCTGACCGACACGGTTCTGCGTGTTCACCTGCATGATGTCCACGTCCGTGCCCACGTCGAAATACACGTTCAGCGTGAGCTTGCCGTCGTTGGCGCTGAAGGACTGCTGGTAGAGCAGCTTGTCTACGCCGTTGACCTTGGACTCAATGGGCGTGGCGACGGATTCCATCACCGCTTCCGCCGCGGCGCCGCGATAGGTCGTGGTAACCTGGATCAGCGTCGGGCTGACGGGCGGATACTCGGTGATGGGCAGGCGGGAGAGCGAGATGGCGCCGACGATCACCGTCAGGATGGCGATGACCATCGCGACGATGGGGCGGCGAATAAAGAAGTCAGCCATACAATTATTCCTTGGCTTCCCCGGCGCGGCTGGCTTCCGCGGCGACGGCGGCCATCTGTTCGGCGGTCTTCGGCTGGACCGGCGTGCCATCGCGCACCTTTTGCGTGCCCTCGGTGATGATGCGTTCGCCCGCCTTT
>JALOTU010000098.1 GCA_025457725.1 Verrucomicrobiota bacterium | reverse complement strand
GGATCCGGAAGGATTCTGGGCGGCAGAACAGCCAATCCAACAACCCGGAGCGGCCTGCAATCCACGACGACGACCGCGCGGCGGCCGACGCGCGATTTCACCACCCAAGATCGGACGCCGACCATAGCGGACACATCAACTTCAACCCAAGCAGCGCCCCGACGGCCGGAGGGCACTGCGGCTGCCTCCCGAAATCGCTCCACGGAGTTCGTGCCGGCACCCCGACCAGACTCGCCGACGGAGCGCTCCTCGACCACGCGCAGCGCCCCATCCGATCCGGGCAAACGCCAGCGGGAGAGCTCGCTGGTGATCATCGGCGGAAATCGATCACGGTCCGCCGGCGCTCCAGCCACGACTTCCCCGAGTTCCACATCCCGCACGATCGATTCCGCGCCTCGCCCCACTGCGACTCAGCCCTCGGCCTCCACCCAACCGGATATCGCCCAATCAAGGCCTCGCACTGAAGCCGCTGCGACGGCGCGCTCTGTCCGTGGCACCAGCCCCTCCCCCACCCTCGCGGAGCCGGGCCGATCCCCCGCCCGGGTTACCGCGCCCGCGCGCCAGTCGCCCGGGGTGACCCGGACCACGCCGAGTTACACGCCACGACCGGATCTACAGTCGTTCACCCGTCCTCCCATGAACAATCGAGTTCCCTCCACGACTCCATCGGTCCGATCGCAACCGGCGCCCCGACCCAGCTTGACGGCACCTCCTCAGCGAGGCGTAGCCGTGCCGGCGCCGAACCGGACTTTCAGTGCCCCTTCCCAGCCGGCGCGTCCATCACCGGCTCCAATGACGCCGTCGCCATCGCTGCGGAGCACCCCATCCTATTCGCCATCTTCATCACCGGGCGCGCCGTCGTCATCCCCGGCAGCGGGCGCCGCGCCTCCCGGTCGGGGCGGCGAGCGTCCGGGCGGGCGCAGTCGGTGAAGCTTGACGGGAGCGTTTGGGACTGGATCCTGACCGTGGACAAACCAGGCCGAACAATGAGGACCATCCGTTCATACACAACCCACGCCGGCTTCTGGGCCCTGATCCTGGGTTGTTGGGTCGGCTCTCTGCCCGCCCGGGCGGGAGTGGAGGTGCTCTACGCCACAGGATTTGAATACCAGGAAGGATTTAACACCGCCTTTGATTTGCCCTGGCAGGGCGGCTGGCTGGGCGAACCCTACAACGGATCGATTGGAACCTCCGGCATCCTCTCCAATGCCGTGGCCGCACCCGCGCAGGAAGCCTATGTGGGCTATACCCCCCCCAATCCGCCGACCAACTCCATCAGCGTTTGGAAGCCCATCAATCACGACCCCTCGCAAAAGCCGCTGGTGCACTTTGAGGTGCTGATGACGATCAGCGACTCCTCGATCGACTATTGGGACAATTTCCAGTGGCGGGTTCGAAACATGAACGGTCAAACCTTGCTCGTCGTGGACTTCGATAATTTCTACACGGATGTGGCCTGCCTGCTGGATAATGGGACGACCAACTTTACGGCGCAGCGCTTCACGAACGGCGTGCCTTTCTGGTTCGGCATCGACATGGATTTTCAGATGAACCAATGGAGCGCCTCCTTCGATGGCGTTCAGTTTGTCGATGGTCAGCCCATCACGACCACGGGGGCCTCCCTGACGCTCGGCGATGTGTCGATGGTGTGGGCCATTTATGATGCGAACAATCCGGGCGACAATTTCGTGACCTTCGACAACTATCGTATCACCGCGATGCCGACCGGAACGGATCTGGCCTGGATCGAGACCCTGGGTCTTGTCGGGAACGCCTTCGCCCTGCGACTCCATGGTCCCGATGAATGCCACTACGCCATCGAAGCCTCCATCGATCTCCTCACCTGGACTCCGCTCAAAACCAACGTGGTCAGTGGTGGCAGTGTGGATTTTGTGGATACCGGGTCGGGACCGTCCCCCCGAAGGTTTTATCGCGCCCGGTTCCTGCCTTGATCCGCGGCGGTGGGTCCGTCTGCGACGGCACGCGCTGAGTGAGACCCCCTGCCAGGGGATTCATGGGCAGAAATCCCGGGAATCTGATTTCGCGCGGCAAGCCCTGGAACCCGGCAGGGCGCCGGTGTCCCGACGCCGGCCGCGCTCAGTGCGGCCCCACCCGGTTCGGGGGAGGTGGATTTGTCCTTTTGCTGGTTTACAGCCACAGGCACATTCTCCCGCGTGGGCATCACCCCGGCGCAATTTCAACAGCTGCAGCAACGCACAGCCGCCTCCGGTCGGCGCCTGGCTGCCCCGGTCGACCCGGGGGCGCCAGCAGGCGCCGCACGCCGGCATTCCCTGGTCCTGGGCATTGATCCCTCGCTGCGGGGGACCGGCTATGGAATCATCCGGCTGTTGAAGACCGGGCCGACGTTGGTGGCGGCCGGCACCATCAAGTGTCCCGCTGCCTGGCGCCGCTCCCGCTGCCTGGTGAAGATCATGCAGTCGCTGCGCGACGTTGTCCGCTCCCACTCCCCGGAGGTCTGTGCGATCGAGGGTTTGTTCTACGCGCAGAACCTGCAGACCGCCATCATCATGGGCGAGGCCCGGGGCGCGGCCCTGGCCGCGATCGCCGAGTCCGGTTTGGACATTTACGAGATTGCCACCCGCAAGGTGAAGCAGGCCATTGTGGGTTATGGCGCGGCCCAGAAGCTTGCCGTGGCCAAGATGGTGCAGCGCCTGTTGAACCTTGACGAAGTGCCGGAACCCGATGCCGCCGACGCGCTGGCCCTGGCCTTGACCCACGCCCGGGAACAGGGGCGATACGCCTTGAAGAATGCCAAACCACTTTAAGTTCCCTGACCCGGAGTCGCGGCCCAATCCGAGTACTCCCAATCCGTCATGATCACGTTCTTGCATGGAAAACTCGTCGAGGCGCTCCCCACGCAGGCCATCGTGGAGGTCAACGGTGTGGGCTATGAAGTCCTCATCCCGCTCTCCTCGTACAACAAGCTGCCGCAACCCGGGCAGGAGGTGCATTTGCTCACCCACCTGGCGGTGCGCGAGGATGCCCACGTGTTGTACGGCTTCAGCTCGGCCGGGGAACGCGATCTGTTCCGGCTGCTGGTCAACACGGTCAGCGGCATCGGCCCCAAGATCGCCCTGAATGTGCTCAGCGGCATGAGTGTGACCGCGTTTCGCGGCGCGGTGGCTTCGGCCGACGTCAAAGCCCTGTCCCAAATCTCCGGCCTGGGCCGCAAAACCGCCGAGCGGATCGTGGTCGAATTGAAGGACAAGATCGGGGCGGCGGGAGCCTGGGAGGCCACCAGCGAACGCCGGGCGTTGTCGGATGCGGACCAGATGATCAACGACGCGGTGCTGGCTTTGATCGCGCTGGGATTCAAGCAGCCGGAGGCGCACGAATCCGTCCGCAAGGCGGTTGCGATGCTGGGGGAGCAGGCCGGGCTGGAAGATGTTGTGCGCGCCTGCCTCAAGAAAGGGTCTTGATGGCGGAGATCCCTGAACCCAATCCCGTCCCGGGCGTCCTGCCCCACGTGTCCAAGCCCGGGGTGGTTGTGCCGCATCGGCCCGGAAACCGGCAGCGGGCCGCGGCTCTGCTGCTGGTGCTCAGCCTCAAAGCCCTTTCCTCAACGGTGCGGTTTCGAATCCATGACCACTCCGGCTTCTTCGACACCCCGCCGGTAGGCCAGGCGATTTACGCCTGCTGGCATAACCGCCTGGCGCTGTGTCTGGATGCGTATTTCGATTATGCCGGTCCCCGCGTCAACACCCGCGGCCTGGCGGCCATGGTCAGCGCCAGCCGGGACGGGGCGTTTCTGAGCGCGGTGCTGGAGGGCTTTCGCGTGCAGCCGGTGCGCGGCTCCTCCAGCCGCCGTGGACGTCAGGCCCTGCTGGAAATGACGCGCTGGGCGGAGCGGGGTTACGATCTGGCCATCACCCCCGACGGGCCTCGCGGCCCGTGCTACAAGGTGCAGCCGGGCATCATCTCGCTGGCGCAGATCACCGGGCTGCCCATCATTCCGTTCTCCTACCGCCTGAATTGGAAGATCCGGATCAGGAGCTGGGACCGGTTCCAGATCCCCATTCCCTTTGCGCGCTGCGACGTGGAGGCACGGCCGCCGCTCCGGGTGCCGCGGGAAGCGGATGATTCCGAACGCGAGCGGCTCCGGCTGCAACTGGAAGAGACGATGATGTCCATCACCGAGGATTGAAAGCGCGCGGTGTGGGAAGGGGATGGAGAGGCCCCCTCAGAAGCGATAGCGTTTGGAACGTCTCATCACCTCGATGACATACCGTCGCGTCAGGGGAAACCCGATTTGTTCGATGAACACGGTGCTGTTGGTTGCTCCCCTGCCCTCAATCCACCTCAATACGTTGGCGCGGCCGGCATTGTAATCGGCCAGCGCGTAGGGAATCGGATCATCTGTGTGCCGGTAGCGCTGCAGCAGTTTGCCCAGGTAGAAGGTGCCCGCCAGGATGTTGGTCGTCGCGTCGAGGCAGTGCGCGTGTCGGAAGGCCGGGATCCGCTCGGCATCCGCCCACTCCTGGGCGGCAATTTCCTGGAGTTGCATCAGCCCGAGTTCGCCGGCGGAACCGCGGGCTTGGGAATCGAACCGGCTCTCGCGCCAGACCACCGCCTTGACCAGTGCCGGGTCAACCTTGTATTGCGCCGCGGCCCTCCGGATCACTTCGTCCTGGCTCCGCTCCAGCCGGGCCTGCCGCCACCAGGCATGACCGGCGAGGCCCGCCGCCGCCAGCAGCGCAACCCACAAGATGGCCGGCGTGCGTCGCATCGGGCCCGACAGCTCAGGCGGCAATCTCTTGCGGACCGCCGCCGTTGATCAGGAAAAGGACCGCCATGCGCACCGCCAACCCGTTGGTGACCTGCTCCAGAATGACCGAGCGGTCGCCGTCCGCAATGTCGCTGTCGATCTCCACGCCGCGATTGATCGGACCCGGGTGCATGATCATCGCGTCGGGTTTGGTCAGGGCAAGTCGACGCTTGTTGAGGCCGAACAACTGGACGTACTCGTTGAGGCTGGGGAACGCGGACCGCCTCTGTCGCTCGTGCTGGATGCGCAGCAGATTGATCACATCCGCGTCCCGGATGGCCTCCTCCATGTTGTGCGTCACGCGGCAGCCGAGCCGCTCGAACGTCCGCGGCACCAGGGTGGACGGGCCGCAGAGGGTGACCCGGGCCCCCAGCTTGGTCAGCGCCCAGATGTCGGAGCGGGCCACGCGACTGTAGAGGATGTCGCCCAGAATGGTGACGTTGAGACCCTCAATGCGGCCCTTCTTCTCGCGTATGGTCAGCGTATCGAGCAGCGCCTGGGTCGGGTGCTCGTGGGCCCCGTCGCCGGCGTTGATGACGTGCGCATTCAGAACGCGCGACAGAAAATGCGGCGCGCCACTGGCGCTGTGACGGATCACGATGAAGTCCGCATTCAACGCCTGCAGGGTCTGCGCGGTGTCCTTCAGCGTCTCCCCCTTTTTGAGCGAGGAGGCCTCGGCACTGAAGTGGATGATGTCGGCGGACAGGCGCTGCTCGGACAATTCGAAGCTGATCCGCGTGCGGGTGGACGGTTCCACGAACAGATTGACCACGGTCTTGCCGCGCAGAGCCGGCACCTTCTTGATGGCGCGTTCCCCGACGGATTTGAACGCCATGGCGGTGTCCAGAATGGTGGTGAGGTCTTCCGCGGAAAGGGACTCGATGTCGAGGAGATGATGGCGGTTCCAGCTCATGCCCGGGTTCCTCCCTGCTCGATCACCACCTCATCCGTTCCCTGGGCCTCCTTGAGTCGCACCCGCACCTTGTCGGTCATCGAGGTCGGAATGTTCTTGCCCACGAAATCCGCCTTGATCGGCAGTTCCCGATGACCGCGATCCACCAGGGCGGCGAGCTGGATGCTTGCGGGCCGGCCGAAATCATTGAGCGCATCCATGGCGGCGCGGATGGTCCGTCCGCTGAAGAGCACATCATCCACCAGCACGACGACCCGGCCGGTGACATCGCAGGGGATGGAGGTGGGAAGCACCGCGGGGGCAAACCGTTGGTCCAGGTCGTCGCGGTGCATGGCGATGTCGAGCACCCCCCGGGGCACCGGATGATGCCAAATCCCCTCCAGGAGACCGGCAAGCCGGGCGGAGAGGGGGGCGCCGCCCGATTGGATGCCGAGCAGGACGACGTTGTGACTGTCTTCGTTGCGCTCGGCGATTTCGTGGGCAATGCGGTTTAATGCCCGGTGGATGGCGGTGGCGGTGAGGATAAGGACTCCCGAGGCGGGAGTGTCTGGTGATGCGCTGGGCTCACCTGGGGCGGAGGTATTCATCAAATTGCCTTTGGCAGCCTCACAGGACTGCCTTAAACGGCCACGGACCCGTTGGAGCTAATCCGATTTCGGCTTGGGTTGCAGCCGGCCGCGACGCCACTTGCTGCGGTGTTTGACGATCCAATCGGTCAGGGCGGACTCAAACCCGATGTCGCAGCCAAGTTTCTCGGATTCCAGCCACTTGTGCTTGAGAATCTCGTCGCGCTCCGCCTGGAACTCCCGGTACAGCGAGGAGTTCTTCAGCAGATCGTCTCCCGAAGTATTCTGGTCCATCTTCAACACCTGGATCTGGGTTTGGATCAAGTTTCGCGCGCAACTATGCACCAGCAAGCGCCGCACGCAACCGAAAAACACCTGCCTCCGCAACACCCCGGCTCCGGCTTCCGAGAAGTTGCCACACTTCCGCAAGAATGAAAACCTTCTCGCAAAAGGCGACAACCCGGGTCAATCCTCAAGGAAAATGTGGACAGAAGGTCGCCATGAAGCCCAATGGGTTTGAAATGAATGTCTTGGAACCGCTTTGGGGATGGGTCAAGCCGGCCTGCATCGCTGTGTTCGGATGGGGCGGCTTTCCTCCCCGGCGCCGCCTGGCGGCCGTCCGGTTGATCCTGTGGCTCGTGCTTGCCGGAGGGCTCCCCGTGAGTGGAGCCGACGTGTCGAACCCCGCGCAGCTTGTTCACTGGCAGCAGCAGATGCGATCCAGGGTTGCGCAGCCACGCTTCGCCAATGGCGAGTGGGGCGTCCAGGTGGTTTCCCTGGCCACGGGCAGGACCCTGTTCGAGTTCAACGCCCATAAGTTCTTTCAACCCGCCTCCAACGCCAAACTGTTCACCGCCGCGCTGGTGCTGGAGCAATTGGGGCCGGATTACCGAATTCACACCGACCTCCGATCGACCGCAAGACCGAATGCGCAGGGTGTGATCGCGGGTGACGTCATCGTCTACGGCCGCGGAGATCCCAGCTTTGGGGCCGACTGGCAGAAGCGCAGTGGCGGGGAGGGCCTGTCGGGTTTGGTCGGAATCCTGACCAATGCGGGTGTGCGTCGCATTGACGGGGATCTGGTGGGCGACGACAGCTATTTCCTGGAACTGGCGCAGGGCGCCGGCTGGC
>JALOTU010000499.1 GCA_025457725.1 Verrucomicrobiota bacterium | reverse complement strand
TTCCTCGGGTTTGACCAGCACCGTCCGGTCAAAATGCAGCCGGGCCCGTTCGTAAATGGAAGCGCGGGCGGCGGTCGAAAGCCTTGGCGCATGTGCACACCCCGCGAGCAGAACAGCCAGAATCAGGGGTACCCAAGCGGTATCGATGCAGACACGGGGAGTTGGAAACCTCTCCAGCCGGTCTACCGCGCGCGGCGGTGCGTCGGTACGCTCCCGGGAGGAGGCGCCGGATACTCGGATTGGACAATGGGATTTCATTTCACATAACCGTTCGCCTTGAACCACTCGACGGCATCCGCCAACGCCTGCTTGGGCGGCGTTTGCGGAAGGCCAAGTTCACGGATGGCCTTGGCCGGATTGAACCACATCTTGTATTTGCCCATCTTCACGCCGGCAACAGGCGCCTTGGGCGGCGTTCCGGTGAGCCGGGAGAGTGCCTCATCCACGTAGGCCGCCGTCAACGCGATCCGATACGGCACCCGCATCTTCGGCGCGGGCAGTCCCGTGATCTCCTCCAGCACTCCCAGGACCGTGGGCATGTCCCAGTTCCCCTCACCATGCCCGAGAATGTAGCGCTCGCCAACGCGCCCCTTCTCGGCCGCCAATACCTGTCCCGCCGCCACATCCCGCACATGCACCCAGTTCAGTCCGGTGTCCAGGTAGGCCGGCATGGCGCGATTCAAAAAATCCAGGATGACCTTCCCGGTGGGCGTGGGTTTCACATCCCGCGGCCCCACTGGGGCACTGGGATTCACAATCACCACCGGAACGCCCTGGGCCGCATACTCGCGCGCCACCACCTCCCCGCGCCACTTGGAAAGTTTGTAGTGATTGGAC
Organism: Verrucomicrobiota bacterium; assembly: GCA_025457725.1. Taxonomy (GTDB): domain Bacteria; phylum Verrucomicrobiota; class Verrucomicrobiia; order Limisphaerales; family DSYF01; genus JALOTU01. The sequence continues at coordinate 1,898 of JALOTU010000499.1, read as the reverse complement.
ATCTGCGCCTCGGAAACAGGTGTGTCCTCGTCCGTGGGTGTGATGCCCCCCTGGATCTCGCGGGGCAACCCAATGCAACCCACCGTGCTGGTGTAGACGATGCGCTGACACCCCGCCGCCCGGGCTGCTTCGATCACATTGCGCGTCCCGTCGACATTCGCCGCATACATCGGGGCGTAATCCGGAAGCCAAAGATGATAACTGGCCGCCACATGAAAACACCACCCGCACCCGCGCATCGCCTCCTGGAGCGACTTGCGGTCGGACAAATCGCCCGCAACCGATTCGTAATCGGCGCCCAACAACCCTCGCACGTCGGCGCCTGGCCGCAACAAGGCGCGCACCGAGTGACCGCGGGCGTTGAGCTCATGCACCAGGTTGGCGCCGATGAAACCAGAGGCGCCGGTTACGAAGCAGTTCACCCGCAAAGCATGGTGGAGTGAGCTTCGGAAAGCGAGCACACTTGACTTGCCAGTGGGGTTGCCGGAATTTGCCCCAAGTCGTATGCCGCGAAATGAAGTCAACCAAAGGAAGCTCTCCGCCCGCAAGCGTCATGAGCTGGATGTGCGGATTGGTTTCCTCGAAGGAGTGACTCGTCGCGACCCGCGATTCACCGAGGCCCTCCAGCTGCTGGGTGACTCCTACTCGGAACGCGGCCGCCACGCCGACAGCCTGCGTGTGGACCGTCGCCTGGTCCGGCGTGAACCGCGCAACCCCAATGCCTACTATAACCTGGCCTGCAGCCACTCCCTGAATGGAAGCGCCGAGCGGGCGGCCGTTGCGCTGGAGCGGGCGATCTCCCTCGGATACCGCGATTTCAAACAACTGATCCATGACCCGGATCTCAGCGCCCTGCGGAAACACTCGCGATTCCGACGCATTCTGCAACAAATTCAGGCCATCCGCGTCAAGATTACCTAGCACCCCGTTCCCCCGATGAACGTCACCCTGAACGGTCGTTCCCAAAACTACCGAACCGTTTCCTTCGATGCCGCCCGCAATGAGGTGGTCCTGATCGAGCAACGTCTGCTCCCCCATCAATTCAAACTCGTCCGGATGCGGCGCCACCCGGAAACCGCCCTGGCGATTCGCGACATGATCGTGCGGGGAGCGGGGGCCATTGGCGCCACCGCCGCCTATGGCCTGGCCCAAGGCGCGCGCGAGTTTCGGGGAGCCGGATTGCGGCCCTTCGAGAAACACATCGCCCGGGTCATGAAAACCCTGGCCGACGCGCGACCCACCGCGGTCGATCCGGTCAATGCCATGCGTGACGTGGTCCATTCCTGGCCGACGCGCGACCCACCGCGGTCGATCCGGTCAATGCCATGCGTGACGTGGTCCATTCGATGCGCGCCGGGCAGACCGTGGCCGAACGTCAGGCCCTCGCTTTGGCCGCCGCCGAGGAGTTCGCCAATGAGGACGTCCAGCATTGCACCGCCATCGGTCGGCATGGTGTGAAGTTGATCCGCAACGGCATGACCGTGCTCACCCACTGCAACGCCGGCTGGCTGGCGTTCGTGGACGTCGGATCGGCCACGGCACCCATGTATGCGGCCCAAACCCGGGGAAGACGCTTTCGGGTCCTCTGCGACGAAACCCGGCCGCGCTGTCAAGGCGCCAGCCTCACCGCCTGGGAACTGGCTCAACAGGCAATCGACCATCGGGTCATCGCCGACACCGCCGCCGGGCACCTCATGCAACGGGGTGAGATTGACATGGTCATCGTCGGCAGCGACCGGGTCTTGGGACGCACCGGGGAGGTCGCCAACAAGATCGGCACCTACACCAAGGCCGTGCTGGCGCACCGGCACAAGATTCCGTTCTACGTCGCCATCCCGTTGTCCACCATAGATTGGACCCTGAGATCCGGGGGGGCCATCCCCATCGAGGAACGCCCG
>JALOTU010000498.1 GCA_025457725.1 Verrucomicrobiota bacterium | reverse complement strand
TGCCGAGACCGGCATGATCTCGATCACTGAGAACGAGGGCAACGCCCGGCTGACGGCCGCGATGCCCCGGACGATGATCACGCTTTTGGGCATTGAGAAGGTGCTGCCGCGCCTGGAGGATCTGGGGTTGTTTCTCCCCATGCTGGCCGTCATGGGCACGGGCCAGCCGCTCACCTGTTACAACACGATGTACGGCGGACCCCGCCAGCCGGGCGAGGCGGACGGTCCGGAGGAGTTCCACGTGGTGTTGCTCGACAATCAACGCACCACCCTCCTGGCTGACGCCGAACAGCGCGATGCCCTGGGATGCATTCGTTGCGGCGCCTGTCTGAATGTCTGTCCCATCTTTCGAAATGTCGGCGGCCATACCTATGGCACGGTCTATGGCGGTCCCATCGGCTCGGTGATCACCCCGCATCTCCGGGGCATTCAGGATTGGAAGCATCTGAGTTACGCCTCGTCCCTGTGCGGCGCCTGCACCGAGACGTGCCCGGTGAAGATTGATCTGCATCATCACCTGCTGCAGAACCGCCGCAACGCCTCGCAAGGTCCGCGGGGAAGGCCGGTCTGGTGGCAGCGGATCGCCTTCCAGATCTTCGCCCCGATGGCCAATCAACCCGCGCTGTGGTCCCTGACCACCAAGCTCGGACGCATCGGGCAGGTGTTTCACGGGCTCGTTCGTGGCGGACCCCTGGACCCGGCGCAGGCGTGGACCCGGACCCGCGGGTTGCCGCCGGTGGCCAGGCAGAGCTTCCGGGAATGGTGGAGGGAGAGGAAATGAAGTCCGAAGTTCGTGGCTCGGAGTTTACCCATTATGTCTGAACGCGAGAACATCTTCCGCCGTATCCGCGAGGCGTTGACCGTCAAGGCGCCTGCCCACGGCGGCACCGGGTTGCCCACCACGGACGAATACCGCCGCGTGCTGCCGTTCGTGGACGCAGCGTTCGAGAAGCAGGTCGACCTGTTCGCGCGGAATGCGGCGGAGCTCCGGGCCGAATTCCGGCCGGTGAAAAGCCTGGAAGCCGCGCAGGCGGAGTTGAAGGCGTTGTGCGCTGCGGAAAACTGGCGGCACGTGGCCGCGCATGAGGGCGAATTGTCCCGTCCAATGGCCGAATCGATCGGCCTGCCGGTGGCCTTCATCGAGCAGGGCATTGCCAAGGAGGAGCTGGGCCGGTGCGCTGTCGGGATCACGGAATGCGACGCCCTGGTGGCCCAGACGCGATACGGCGCGGATTTTCCCAGCATGATGTCCTTCATCACCGGCCCGAGCCGGACCGGCGACATCGAGCGCATTCTGGTGCTCGGCGCGCACGGACCCAAGCAGCTCACGGTCTTTTGTTTGTAGCTTCTCGGGGTGCCCATTTCTGCCAAAGCCGTGCAGCGCGCGACGTGAGTGCCCTGTAGCGCACGACGTGAGGAGTGCCTGCGGAGGAACGACTCGTCACCTCGTCGGCTACAAGGTTGTGTTGCGCACGGTTGATCGGGAGGTTTTGTAGCGCACGACGTGAGGAGTGCCTGCGGAGGAACGACTCGTCACCTCGTCGGCTACAAGGTTGCGTTGCGCAATTCGCAAGGGCGAGGGGACGCCGTTCGGGCATTGCGACCCGATCTCACTCCGCTAGAATCGCTGCGTCATGGACCCCGTTCAATCCGAGCCGCCCGATGATGATGCTGCCTGGGTGCGTCGGGTGAACGGCCGATGGATCGTCCATCACGGGCTGAAGGACAGTTCGGATGCCTACCTGACCCGGCTCGAGTCCGTCGATCCTGATCGGTTTGCGCGTTCGTGTGAACGCGCCCGTCTGCTGGTCCGGAAATGTCCGCCCGGCGAGGATCCCAAGCCCTGGTTCTACGCCGGTCTCTTCAGTCTCGTCACGCCATCGGAGGCGAGCCAGTTCCTTGCGGACCATTGGTTTACTGGCCAGTGCATTCCCGGTCTGGCCAGCGGGCTGGGGGCGGACATCCGGCCGGAGGGCATCGGCCTTGAGACCGAGGCCAAAGCCCAACGCATTCGCGATGCCCTTGGCGCCCTGGACGCGCCGTGTCAGTAGCCCCGGGGTTACCCGGACGGGCAATCCGCTCTGGCCGATGCGCGAAAAGCTGGAGCTGTGTGGTTTACGACGAGCAGGATGCAACACGGAAGCAGGCGGCTGAAACGCGCCGCTATTAAGGAGGAGGCTGTTTCCGCGCTCCAGACAACGGTCGGTCCGGAGGTCCAGGCGGTAATGCCATCCCAGCGGGGCTGGTTGTCGGAAATCGTCCACGCGCAGCCCACTCCCCTCGAGGATGCTCTTGAGTGTGCCGATGGGGATGGGTTTGCTGGCGTGGTCGGCTGCGATTACCTGGCGCCCATTGGCGTGGCGCCATTTCTGGTGGCTGCCTTTCTGGCTGACCATGACAAAACCGTGTCGCCGCAGGACGCGGGTCACTTGCCGGACGTTGCAGACTGGATATCGCTCGCTCAAGGCAGCGCCACTTCCACCACCTTGGCCCCGACCGGCAGCGGCTCGGGCGAGGGCTCGAACCACAGTTCCAACGCCTCGTTCGCGTTGCGGATGGCTTCCTCCTCGGTGTCGCCAGCCGAGGCGCAGCCGGGCAGCTCCGGGAATACCGCAGACCAACGGCCGGCTTCCGTGTCGTGTTCCACAACCAGTCGAAGTTTCATGCTCGAATGGATAGCCGTGGAGCGGACGGAAGACAACACGCACCATTGGCCTCGCGCAAAGTGGCTGTCCGTGTCAACAGTTGCCGCAGTCCCCGCGATTCCAGGAACTGTGCGGCGGTTTCCAGATTGCGTACGTTGCAGTGCATGATTGCCTCCGGCGGGTCACGGGTTACCCTGTGGGGAGATGAGCATTGCCAGAAAACTCCTGCACACGCGTTACCGGGTGAATGACCTGGAAAAGACGGTGCAATTCTACAAACAGGTCCTCGGATTGGAGGAAACGCGGCGGCACAAATCCCCCCGGGGCTCGGAGCTTGTCTTCCTGAAGGCACCGGAAAGCGAAGAGTTGATCGAAATCTGTCACTTCCCGGACAGTGGTCCCGTGCAGGTCCAGCCGGACCTGACCCACCTCGCTTTCGAAGTGGACAGTTTGGAGGCCTTTGGCCGGCACATCGAGCGGCTGGGGCTCAAGTTTTCCGACGAACCGACCTTGAAGCCGGACGGGAGCGGGTTCGCGTTCCTTGACGCTCCCGAAGGGTATGAGATCGAGTTGATGCAGCGCGGGCGGTCGGGGGAGGGTTACTAGGGGCGCCTTGTTCCCGCGCGGATTGAAGAGACGCCAGGCCTCATGTTGTGGACCGCCCGCCAATTCGAGTACCGGTTTCCGCGACCCGCATTGGTGATGGGCATAGTCAACGTGACGCC
>JALOTU010000097.1 GCA_025457725.1 Verrucomicrobiota bacterium | reverse complement strand
TGCGCGGCCTGGGTTCGGACGATGGTGTGGCAGATGGCCATGACCAGCGCGCCGGTGACGCCCTTGCCCGACACATCCGCGATCACCACGCCCAGTTTCGAGTTGCCGAGATCGAGGAAGTCATAATGATCGCCGCCCACGCGGTAGGCCGGCAGGTTTTGGCCGGCGATGGAGAACCCGGGCAGCAGGGGCGAGTGTTGCGGCAGCAGCAGTTGCTGGATTTCGCTCGCCACGCTCAGGTCAAAGTCGAGCCGTTGTTTCTCCGTCTGCTCCAGGTAGCTCAGGGTCAGATGAATGGCGGTGGCGGCATACAGCGTCATGGCTTCGAGCAACTGAAACTCAAAGCGGCCGAAGGGCTTGCCCACCATTCCATCCTCGCTCAACCGGTTGATCACCACCAACACTCCGAGGCTGTGGTCGCGGAAGCGCAGCGGTACGGCCATGGCGTTCTCGATGGTCAGCGCCTGGCTGCCCAGGAAGTTCAGCCGGGTGTCGGTGGTGCAGTTGTTGATGAATACCGGGCGACCGGAAAGCGCCACCTCCCCCACGAGACCTTCGCCCACGGGGATGTTCGAGGCGGAATGCTCAATCTCGCTGCGCTTCCGCCCGATGATCCCCCCCAGCGTGCCGCACATGGCCGCCGGCTGCAGCTGGTTCTGGTCGCGATCGACCATGTAAATGATGCCTCCTGTCGCCTGCGCGATGCGCATGAAGAACGCCACGGTGGACCGGAGCAGGTTTTCCAGGCTGATGCTGGTTTCGAAGGCGGATCCGAGCGTGTGGAACAGCTCCATGGCCGTCCGGCGGCGGCGGGCGGCGAAATCCACCTGGGCCTCCAGCTCCCGGGACCGATTTTCCTCGGCATCCAGCTTCATGCGCAGCATGACCAGCAGCACGCAGGCGGCAAAGAACAAGGTGGCCCAGAGGACGGACGCGCCGTTCAGGGTGGCGAGCATCGCCGGGATGCAAGCAACGCCATTCACAAGTTCCCTCTGATCTTCTTCAAGTCGCTCGCCAGAAACTCCGTCAGATCCTTGAATTTGGGGATGTTGTCGGGATTCAACGCCATCAGGGTCCGGTGCGCCTCGAGTGAAGTCGCGTTCAGACTTTCCCGGTCCGCCTGGCCCGCCGGAAGGGGCTGCGGCTCGCACGGGCCCCGGTTGCCGGGACTGCCCCGTCGGAAATCGAACATCCCCTCCACGCCCAGACTGGTCAGCAATCCGGTGATGCGTTCATTCGCGTTGAACAGGATGGGGCGTTCGGCCTTGCCGGATGCCCCGGATTCCAGTTTCTGGGCGAAGCCGCAGATCACGCCCAGGAAGGTGCTGTCCATGATCCGGCATTCTGAAAGCTCCAGTTCGTAATGGGTGAAGTGGTGCTGGCGCAGCCGGTTGATCAGCTCCTTGAACCCCACACTGATGGTGACATCCGCCCGGCCCCGGATCCGGATGCAGACGTCGGGACCATCCGTGCACACCAGGATCTCCGGCGGTTCGCGGCTCATCGTCCGGCACTCCGGGGTTTTGGGATTGCGGTTTCCGCGCCGACGATCTGGGTGAGGGTCTGTTGGATCACCAGGGCGGGATTGAGGCCGCTGCCCACCAGGCGGCGGTTGCATTGGAGCAGCAGGTCCATGGCCCGCACCAGCTCCGCCGCGGTGTAGCGGGCAGCCTGCGGCAGTGCCTTGAACAGCACGTAGGGATTCACCCCCAAAGGACTGTAGCGGCGATCTTCCGGCAGCCGGTCCCCGGGTATCCGTTCCAGTTGCGCCCGGAACGACTGGAAATTCGCGCCGGGCCGAACCCATCTCAGGCGGAGCATTTCCTTGAGCAGCAGCATCGCCCGGACTTTGGAGATGATTCCGTAGAGCAGCCCGATCTCGGACTTGCGGGGATCGAGTTTCACCTCCCAGAGCTCCTCGTCAAGACGCCGCAGAAGGGTGGGCAGGTCGCGGTCACCCAGGGCGTCGCCCAGGGCGAAGGCTCGGGCCTGTTTGCTGCGCAGGCAGATGGCCTCGACGTCCTGCACCTGGATGGTGTCGCGTGTTCCCACGTACAACAGGAGCTTCTCCACCTCCGAGGCAAGCTGTTGGGGCTGGCCGCCGGCCCGTTCCAGCAGTTCGCTCATGGCGTCCTGCGTCATCGTCTTCCCGCCCTGGCGAACCGCCGCCGCCGCCCACGCCTCGGCCTGGTCCGCCCAATCCCGGTCGTTCACCGACCAGCCGCTGAACATTTCGATCTCACCGATTTTTCCGAGCGTTTTGTAAAGAGTCCGCCGTTTGTCCACCTTGCCCGCGCTGATCAGCAGGCGAACACCCTGCCAGGGGAACGCTTTCAGGAATTCGGCCAGGTCGCCGAGCGCGGCCGTGATTGCTTGCGAGGTGGCCGTGCGATCGTCGCCGAGGAAATTGCAGTCCTTGAACCAGACGACCTTGGCGCCGCCGAAGAAGGGGAGGGTGTTCAACGCCTCGCGAAGTTTCCCGAGCGCGCGCATCGCCTCATCGGCGTTGTTGGCGCCGGCGTCAATGATCTCCTGGTCCATGCCGTCGGTGTTGACGGACCAGTGTGCGAAGCGTTCACGCGCCTTTTGTTTGACGGTGAATTCGTCCTCACCGCAAATGAGGCGGACTGGTGAATGATCTGGGGACGCGGAGGCCGGCATGGATTACTCCTGCTGGCTTTCCCAGTCACCGCTGCGTTCGAGGGTTTCGCTCTGGTCATTCACCTGGTCCAGCACGGCGCGGGTGACGAAGATGGGCCGCTTCAGGGCCGTTGCCAGGGCGAGGCAATCGCTGGGGCGGGCGTCCAGCTCAATCACTTTGCGGCCGAGCTCGTTGGTCTGTTGCAAAATCAGGCGGGCGTAATAGACGGAGTCCTTGACCTCGGAGATGACCACGCGCTCCACCGTGACACCCAGGCCCTTGAACACCAGCTGGATCAGGTCGTGGGTCTGGGGGCGGTCGGATTTCTGCCCGAAGAGATAGCGTTCGATGGCCGATCCCACATGGGATTCGACCACCATTACAAACACCTTGGCATCGGCGCCCAGGTATAAGGCATACCACGACCTGTCGGGCCTGATTGCGCGAATCTCAACCGGTACTACGTCGCTGCTCATGTTCAAAATCTATTTCGCGATGTGGCAAAACACAAGCCCCCCGCCGGTCTCATTCCCGCAAGGAATTGAGGCCGTATATGCTGCATGTGACTCGTTCAGCTGATTTGAGAGGCGCGGACGGATATCGTCCTCGTTCTTCATCCTGGAACTCCGGGAAGCGCTTGTGCGCGAGGCCGGACGACGAATCAGACCCCGCATGTTCGACAGTGTCAGCGGCCCCGGGCGGCCTCGGGATCCCGGTAGCGGTAAAAGGAGGCGACGATGCTGAACAGAATCGCCACCACGAAGGTGAGCCCGGCGTAGAACAGGAAGACCTGCGGGGTGACCGACACATCGTGCCCGGTCTCCCCGGTGCCCGCGACCAGCGCGGCTGCCTTGGTGATGGCGGTGACCAGGAGGTTCCCGATGGCGACCGTGAGGGTCCAGAACCCCATGATGATGCTCTTCATCGAGGGGGCGGCCTCGCGAAAGGCGAACTCAAGTCCCGTGGTGGAGAACAGCACTTCCGCGATGGTCAGCACGACATAGGGAAGCGTTTGCCAGAGAACGCTCATTTGCTCGCCGCCATCGAGGCGCTGTTGAAACCAGGCCACGATGACGAACGATCCCGCGGCCAGGAACATCCCACCCGACATGCGCTTCAACGGCGTGGCAAACCGGCCGATGGCCGGATAGACCAGCAGCGTCATGATGGGGACAAAGATCATGACCAGGATGGGGTTGGCCGACAGCATTTCCTCCGGACCAATGCTGTAGGTTCCGATCAGGCAGGGCCGCATCATTTCCCCCTGCAGCACCCAGGTCGAAAATGTCTGGTCGAACAGGGCCCAGAAGACGGGAGCCAGCGCGAAGACCATCAGGATGGGGCCGACGGACCTGGCCGCATCCACTTCGGCATCCGTGAACCGGTTGCGTGCGGCCTCCCAGAAGGAGTGTCCGGGAGGTTTTTCGGCGCGGTGTCGCAGGGCGTGCCAGAAGACCTTGAAGAATCCTGCCGACCGGGTTTTGGAGGCGGGCGGCACCATGATGTAATGCTTGGTGCCCAGCCAGAAGACGAAGGTGGCCAGGGCCATGGCGATTCCCGGAATGCCAAAGGCCCAGCCGTAGCCCGCGGTTTTGCGGACGAGCGGGATGGTGAGGAAGGCCGCCGTGGACCCGAGATTGATGCACCAGTAGAAGGCCGCATAGGCCTTGGGCAGCAGATGCTTCTGATGGGCGCCGAACTGATCCCCCATGAACGCGGAAACGCACGGTTTGATGCCCCCCGAGCCAAACGCAATCAGGCCCAGCCCGACATAAAGACAGAGGGTCTTGCCATCGATGGTCGTCACCACGTCGCTCATGGCCATCACGCCGTGGCCGAGGCAGTAGGACAGGGAGATCCAGAGAATGGTCTTGTAACGTCCCCAGAACCGGTCGGACACCCACGCGCCCAGAAGCGGCATGAAGTAGTTGGCGAAGCTGAACAGGTGGATGATGGTGGTGGCCTCATCCCGCGACATCAGCAGCACGTTGGTGATGTAGAGCGCAAGGATGCCCTTCATCCCGTAGTAGCTGTAACGCTCCGCGGCCTCGTTCCCCAGGATGAAGCGTGCCTGGGCGGGAAAGCGGTGATCGGGATTTGTGCGGGTCTCGCTCATCCGTGTCGAGGCCTTTGCGTAGCGAATCCGTCCGCGCGGAGCGAGCACTTTTCTCGATCCCTGCCCCGGGGCCGGTATGGTAAGTGGGTGAGGTAGGGACGGCCTGCGCGCCGTCCCCGCGCCGCAATAGGCGCGGAACGCATTGGGATGAGGGGGCGATGGCCGGTCTTGGTTCCGACTGCTGGACGCGGTCGGGGCGGGCGCAGCGCCCCTATCCATGGGCGGGGCGCGAGATTCCACTTGCGCGAACTTCTTCCAGCGCGTAGCACGACTCCATGCGCGCTTCCCTTGTCATGACGGTGATTGCCGAAGACCGGCCCTCGTTGGTGGATGCCCTCTCCGGCGTGATTGCCGGTCACAACGGAAACTGGCTGGAGAGCCGGATGTCCCGGCTGGGCGGACAGTTTGCCGGCATCATCCGCGTGGAGGTGCCCGTGGAGCAGCGGGAGCAGCTGATCGAATCATTGCGCGCGCTTCAGGCCGGCGGGCTCACGGTATCCGTGCACCGGGACGCCCCTGTGTCCCGGCGGGGTGACGACTTTCGGATTCTGGAGGTGGTGGGTCATGACCGTCCCGGCATCGTTCACCAGATTTCCCGCGCGCTGGCGCGGAACGGGGTGAATGTGGAGGAGCTCTCCTCCGAGGTGGCCAGCGCGGCGATGTCGGGCGAACCCCTCTTCAAAGCCCGTGCCCGGGTGCTGCTCCCGGAAGGCTGCGATGCGGAGCGGCTGCAGCAGGAATTGGAGAAGATTGCGGCGGATTTGATTGTGGACCTGAGTTTCGCCCGGGCCACGGACGGGGCATAGAGATTTCGCCTAGGCGAGGTCCTTTCGCGGGAACAGGGCTTCGGGTCGGCCAATTTTGTGGCCGGGTTTCAATCCGCCCCAGGCGGCGTCCGTCCCGATTTTCGGTTCGTTGTCCAATCCCAGTTGCCGGTAGATCCGGCAGGCGGTGGCGGGCAGGAACGGCCAGAGAAGCACGGCAATGACCCGGCAGACCTCCGCCAGGTTGTAAAGCACCTCGTCCAGTCGCTTCGCCTGCTCCGGCTCTTTGGCCAGCTTGAAGGGGGCGGTCTGATCCACGTACTGGTTGGCACGGGTGATCAACGTCCAGATGGATTGCAGCGACGGTTGCAATTCGTGCCGCGCCAGCTGGGAGCGAACCTGCTCAACGGCCGTCGCGGCCTCCCCCGCCAGGTCCGCCGCGGGCGCGGGCACCAGGCCGTCGCGGTAACGATGGAGCATCGACAGGGAGCGGTTGACGAGATTACCCAGTCCATTGGCCAGCTCGGCGGTGTAACGGGCGGCGAAGCCGGCGTCGGTCCAGTTGCCATCCGGGCCGATGTCCAGTTCCCGCAGCACATAGAATCGGAATGCGTCCAGCCCCCACTCCTCGATGATGGCGATGGGATCGACGATGTTGCCGGTGGCTTTGCTGATTTTTGAACCGTTCTTCTGCCACCAGCCATGCACCACAATCTGCCGTGGGAGAGCGATGCCCGCGGCGTGAAGCATGATCGGCCAGTACACCGCATGGAACTTGAGGATGTCCTTGCCAATGACATGAACATCCGCGGGCCAGAGGGAGGCCGGCGGATTCTTCGGCTCGAACGCCGCGGCGAGTGCGGGCAGCGCGCCAAGGATTGCGGGATCCCCCAGGGAAGCGGGAACGGTGATGTAATTGGTCAGCGCATCGAACCAGACATAGTTCACATAGTCCGGATCGAAAGGCATCGGGATGCCCCAGTTCAGCCGCTCCCTGGGCCGGCTGATGCACAGGTCGGCGAGCTGTTCCTTGCGGAGGAACCCGAGGACCTCGTTGCGCCGGTTGTCCGGATAGACGAAGTCCGGGTGGGACTCGATGTGATCGATCAGCCACTGCTGATGCCGGCCCATTTTGAAGTACCAGTTCTGCTCCACCAGTTCCTTCACCTCGCCGTAGATCGGATCCCAGGTGCCGTCCGGATTGCGATCCTTGTCGGTCAGGAAGGTCTCCTGCCGCCAGGAATACCACCCGCGGTACTCGGCCTTGTAGATGTCGCCCTGGTCGTGAAGCTTGGTCAACAGGGCCCCGACAACCTGCTTGTGACGCGGTTGTGTGGTGCGGACAAAGTCGTTGTTGGAGAGATTGAGTCTGGCGGCGAAGTCCTGCCAGAGGGCGGCCAGCTCGTCCACATAGGCTTGGGGATCCTTGTGTTCCGCCAGGGCCGCCTGCTGCACCTTCTGTCCATGCTCATCCAGCCCGGTCAGGAAGAAGGTTTCCTCGCCGAGGCTGCTGCGTCCCCGGGCAATGACGTCGGTGACGACCTTTTCGTAGGCGTGGCCCAGATGGGGCGCGCCGTTGACGTAATCAATGGCGGTGGTGATGTAGAACCGCTTGCTCATGCGGGCAGGAGTGTGGGGCAGGAGACGGTGCAGCTCAATGCGCAAGTCCGCAGTGCCTGGTCCGGGGTGCACCGGAGCGCTTGTCCCAACTTTATGACGCCAAAAAAGTCCGTAACACGGACGGGGGCACGGAAGAGCTGCGGGAGGGATGGGCATACATCCTCTCCGCAGCCGCCGTGCTCGTCACTTAATGGGTCCGTTGTCCAGCGGCGTCGTAGGCGTCATGCGATATCCGGACTCGTCTTTTCGTCACTCAGGCGTAGGCTTGGGCATGGATTCATGGGCGGATCACCGGCTGTTTCGCCGTGCCCGATATGGCTTCCG
>JALOTU010000497.1 GCA_025457725.1 Verrucomicrobiota bacterium | reverse complement strand
CTGCTTGTCCGCCAGGCCCTGGATCTGCATCAGGCAGCTGGAATCGCAGGACACCACGTAATCCGCCCCGGTCTCCAGAGCGCTGTCGCACTTGACCTCGCCCATGGCCGTCGAGATGGCGGGAAACTTGGCGGAGAAGGTGCCGCCAAAACCGCAGCAGGTTTCCGCCGCGCCCATCTCGACCAGCTCGATCCCCTGCACCTTGGCCAGCAGCTCGCGCGGGGGCCGTTTGTTGTTCAGTTCGCGCAAGCCGTGGCAGCCGTCGTGGAACGTCACCTTGTGCGGAAACTTCGCGCCAACATCCGTGACGCCCAGATGATTCACCAGGAAACTGGAGAACTCGTGGCACTTGGGGGCCAGGGCGCGGGCCATCGCCTCGTGGCGCGTGCCGGCAAACAACTCCGGATAAAACACCTTCATCATCGCCCCGCACGAACCGCTGGCGACCACCACCACCTCCGCGTCCTGGAGCGACTCCAGCATCCTCGTCGCGATCGCGCGGCTTTCATCCCAGTAACCGGTGTTGAACGCGGGCTGCCCGCAGCAGGCGGGGCCGTCCGGAACCACGACCTTGTGCCCGAGCTTCTCAAGAATCCGCACCATGCTGATGCCCACGCGGGGATACATCAAATCCACGAAGCAGGGGATGAACAGCGAGATGGTCATCGGGGTTTCGTCAGGCGTCGGGCAGGCCGGCAGGCTGCGGCGAGCCGGCCCAGCTCGCGGCGGATGCCGGCCAGGTGAAAGCGCACCTTGCCTCCACGGAGGGCGCAACCCAGATGCAACAGGATGCGACCCAACACAGATTCAGCCAGAATCAGTTTCATCATCTTGCGACAGCGAATAAGCCGTATCAATCGGTCCGTCCAGATGAAAACCTCCCTCGCCTCCTGGCGCCCGGCGCCCCGGCCATGGGTCCGGGTGGGCCTGCATCCCCGACGGTTTCATTTGCGGAGTCCCGCGAACCGGTCCGCCGCCTCATTCCAGACCGAGGGCTCGTAACGCTCCACGGCACTCGAAGTCCGGACCACCTCGCGCATCTCGGACAGCGAGGCGAGCTCGCCGTCCGCCCGGATCTGCGTGAGCAGATTGCCCATGGCCGTGGCCTCCACCGGGCCGGTGACAACGGGACGCTGGCAGGCGTCGGCGGTGAACTGGTTCAGCAGCTGGCTTTGCGAGCCGCCGCCGACGATGTGGATTACGTCAATCCGGTTGCCGGTCAGTTCCTCCAGCGAACCGAGCACCTCACGATACTTCAGCGCGAGACTTTCGTAGGCGCACCGCACCAGTTCCCCCGGGCTCTTCGGCACGGGCTGCTTGGTCTCACGACAGTATTCCTGGATGGCCTGGGGCATGTCCGGCGGATTGAGGAAGCGCGGATCGTTCAGATTGACCATCGAGCGCAACGGCTTTGCCTTGGCGGCGAGTGCGGCCAGCTCAGCGTAATCGTAAGGTTTGCCGGCGGCATCAAAGGAACGTTTGCACTGCTGCACCAGCCAGAGACCCATGATGTTCTTCAGCAGCCGATACGTCCCGTCCAAGCCGCCTTCATTGGTCATGTTCAGTTCGAGGGCGCGGGCGGACAGCACCGGCTGCCTGACTTCCACCCCCATCAAGGACCAGGTGCCCGAGCTGAGATACGCCCAGTTGGTCTTGCCCGTGTGCGCGGTGGGAATTCCGGCGACGGCCGAGGCGGTGTCGTGCGACGGCGGGGCCACGACCTTCACACCCGCCAGGCCGGCGCGCCCGGCAAGGGATTGGCGGATGGGTCCCAGCAGGGTGCCGGGCTCCACAATCTCCGGCAGGAAATGCGTCGGCAGACCGAGTTTCCGGAGCAATGGCAGGGACCAGTTGCGTTTGAACGGATGCAGGAATTGCGAAGTCGAGGCGATGGTGAATTCCGCCTGTTTCGCTCCGCAGAGCGCCCAGTGCAGGAAATCCGGCATGAACAACAGGACGTCGGCCGCCTCGAGAATCGCCGGGCAGGACTTCCGCCAGGCCAGCAGCTGATACAGGGAGTTCAGCTCCATGAACTGCAAGCCGGTCTGGGCAAAGATCTCCCGCGGCACCCGCTTGAACGTGCGCGCCAATGCCCCCTGTGTCCGCACATCGCGATAGTGATACGGCTGGCCGAGGATTTCCTCCTGCTTGTTCAGCAACACAAAGTCAACACCCCAGGTGTCGGCGCCGACGGACACGATCCGCCGGCCATACGTCTTTGCCGCCTGTGCGAGGCCGTTCTGGACTTCGGCCCAGAGACGCAGCACATCCCAGCGGATGGTGTCCCCGAGCGCGACCGGCCCGTTGGGGAATCGGTTGACCTCCTCCAACCGGAGTCGTTTGCCATTCCAGATCCCGGCAATCACCCGTCCGCTTTCGGCGCCCATGTCGATGGCGAGGTAAACCTTCTGATTCCTGTCCGTCTTTTTCATGACCAGTGGTGCTGCGGCCCGGCGCGGTCCGGGAGTGGCTGCGGCGGCGTTACGCGCGGCGTTCAGCGATGATTCTTGCCGTAGAGCGGGCCGAAGTTGGCACACGCGCGGAAGTCCGCACCTTCAAGGTCCGCTGTGCCGAAGAGGTTCCACGCGCTTGGCCGGAAGACCCGTTCTTCCCCCACGTTGTGCATGTAAACCGGGAGACGCAGCATGGAAGCAAGCGTGATCAGGTCACCGCCGATGTGGCCGTAGCTGATCACCCCGTGATTGGCCCCCCAGGCGTTCATGACCGAATACACATCGCGGAACACGCCGCTGCCCTTCAGATTCGGCACAAACCAGTGGGACGGCCAGGTCGGGTTGGTCCGCGCCTCCAGCACGGAATAAATCTCCCGGGGGAGATCCACGAAACGGCCTTCGGCAATCTGCAGGGCCGGCCCGAGCCCCTTGACCATGTTGATGCGGAACATCGTCGCCGGCATGTCCGCCCGCGTGCCATAGGCGCTCGAGAATCCGCCCCCGCGGAAATACTCGTAAATGGCCGGCGGCCACTGGGTCGCGGCCAGGCAGTCCTTCGCCTCCCTGGGGGTGATTTCCCAGAACGGCTTCATGACGGCGCGGCCGTCCCGCCTCTGTTTGCCGCATCCGTCCAGCGCGGCGGAGCCGGAGTTGATCAGGTGCAGCAGGCCGCCCGCAGCCGGTCCCGTCAGGGTCTGGCCGGTCGCGCGTTGCACGGCCGCGGGACTCCAATAGGTCCGGACATCCGCGAAGATCTGCGCGGTGTTCGTCAGCAGGTGACCCAGCAACATGCAGGCGCCGTTCAGGCAATCATTCTCCGTCGCCACCAGCAGAGGCTCGCGAATGCCGTTCCAGTCGAAGGAGGAGTTCAGGATCGCCTCGAGGAAATCGCCGTTCGGGTAGTGATCCGTCCAGTGGCGCTGTCCCTGGAAGCCCGACACGAGCGCATTGTGTCCGAGGGCCTCCTCGCCGAACCCGAGTTTGGCGAGCCGGGGATTGCCGATCATCAGATCCCGCACGATGAGGGTGCATTTCACCACGAATTCCCATTCCCAATCCTTGCGTTTCCGGCTGCGGCGGGTCTTGTTGCTCAGGTCCGCACCCTCCTGGCAATGCTTCCGCACCCAGGTCAACGCCCGCTTGAACTCCTGCTCGTCGTAGATCTTCTCCTCGATCCGCCGCACCAC
>JALOTU010000496.1 GCA_025457725.1 Verrucomicrobiota bacterium | reverse complement strand
GACCAATCGGCGGGTCTCCGGCTCGGTGGAGCTTCCGAATGCCAAAGGGTTCGAGCTGGCCGCGCTGGAAAGTGTCTCGGATCCGACCGCCGACGCCCTCCCCGACTTCCGCCTCGCCGGCTATCAGGCCGCCGTTACCGCTTCAGGTACTTCACCACCGCCTCCGTGCGCGAGTGCACGTGAAGCTTCTCGTAAACCGTCCGCACATAGCTGCGCACGGTGTCGATGCTGATGTTCATGCGGTCGGCGATTTCCTTGTAGGCATAGCCCCCGGCCAGTTGATCCAGGAATTCCTTCTCCCCCGGCGTCAGGTTGTTGAGATCGGAGGTTTCGGGATTTGGCTGGGCGAAGTGCTGCACCACCCGGCGGGCCAGTTGCGGGGACATGGGCGCCCCGCCCGAGTGCACATCGTGGATGGCATCAATCAATCTCGCGGGGGCGGTGCGCTTGAGCAGATATCCGCTGGCGCCGGCGCGCAAGGAGTTGAAGAGGGATTCACTGTCCTCGTAGACCGTCAGCATGAGGAACTGGATGCCGGGATGTTCCGACTTGAGCTGGCGCACGCACTCGAAGCCTTTCATGCCCGGCAGATTGATGTCCATCAACACGACATCCGGGGGGTTGCCGGGGATTGCTTTCAACGCCGTCTCCGCGTCCGGGTATTCCCCCAGCAGCTTGAGCCGGCCCTCCCGCCGGATCATGGCGGCCAGGCTGCTGCGAATCCCTTCGTCATCCTCAACAATGGAAACCCGGATGGTCATGCATGCCTTTCAACGGACTTGGGAAAAGGGTAGGCCAGCTTGATGGTGGTTCCCCGCCCGGGAGCGCTGTGCACCTCGAGCCTGGCGTTGATGGCGCGGGCCCGCGCACCCATGTTTCGCAATCCGTTGCGCTCACTATCCCGGGGCAGCGCCCCGGTGTCAAACCCGCGGCCCGTGTCCCGCACCTCAATGCCGAGGGCGTCGCCCCGCACCTCGGCGCGGATCAACACCTCCCCGGTGGCCGCATGTTTGATGGCATTGGTGATGGCTTCCTTGACGACCAGAAAGATGTTGTGCCGCACCTCCGGCAACAACGGACGCGAGGGCAGATCCGCCGGCAGATCCAGCCGGCAGCGGACGGCTTTCCCCTCGGACATCTCGTCGGCAAAATGCGCGATGTAGTCCATCAATCCCTGCAGCGAATCACTGCCGGACCGGACCGCCCAGACAATCTCCTCCAGCGCGCGCACGGTTTGATCCGCGGACTGAGCGAGCTTGTCGGCATGGGCCTCCACCTCGTGCGGGCGATCCTTGTCCAGCTTCACCAGGTTGCTCAGGAGGGAGATCCGCGCGAGCGAGGATCCCAGGTCGTCGTGCAGATCCTGGGCGATGCGGGCGCGCTCCCGTTCCACCACGCGCTCCTGCTCCGCCAGCTGCAGCCGCCGCTGGTACTTTCGCTGCTCCACCACCCGCACGCTGGTGATGACCCCGGCCAGAAGGGCGAGCGCGGTCAATCCCAGGAACCAGTAGGTCTCCCAAAACCGCACCACCAGGAAGTCGTTGAACGAGGTCGCGATGGCCATGTCGCTGAAGATCCATCCGTTGCCGCCACCCGCGTGACGCAACCGGATCTGGTCGAAGGACGCGTTGGCCTTGAACTTCGTGGTCCGGCTTTCCGGCTGATTCTCGTCCGTGGCCCCGCGTGAGAGATCGGGGCTCAGCCACACCGTGATGAGGTCGTCGCCGCCGGGAACATACTGCACCTTGAAGACCAGCGTCCGCTGATCGTTGTGCCGCGGCAGTTCGTAGCGTTTGACCTCGCCCAGGGGACCGGCCTCGGGTTGGGATGAATTCAGGTTGTACTCCCCGGGCAGCTTGTTGTCGGGACCGGTCTCCGCCGCAAACGCCGCCGAATAACCCCAGGCCTCGGGCGCATTGCCCAGCCCCAGACGGAACGCGTCCCCTTCAAAGAGTTGAAACAGCGCGTAGTACTCCTCGGAGGCCACGTCGGATAGCGGATCGATGCGGAACTTGAAGAACAACGCGTCACTGGCGGTGTCGTTCCGCCGCACCGCGCCCCCCAGGATGTCGGCGCCGTCAGGGGTCTGGTGAATGACCGCCGCGCCGGCGGCCGAAGCCCGTGTCGCCGGTCCGGATGCCTTCAGCGGCGGGGTGGCGCGATCGGGTGAGCACGGGCCGAGTATGGGACCACCCGCCCCCGGAAACAAGTTGCAGCCGCGCAGCCGGAGCGATTCCATAGCGACCACGGATGGACGCCGATGGACTCGGATCCCGGAGATAACGAGAAATGTCCGGCCCGGAGATCCGGTGAACCATTGGGTTCGGTGAGACAACCCTCGTGCAAGCCCCTTCCTCGGGGCAGACCCGTCCGAATCCGGGAGGCACGCCTGCTTGGCGGAAGGTGCCGTACTGCATTCGAGCGACGTTGCGGATGAAGTAGCCCAAGGCCTCCTCGACAGCCTGCTCTTGGGGGCGACCTAAGCATTCCTGGCGGGTTTCTTTAGACAATGCCTGGACCCTGTCTTTGAGCAGGCGCTTGGCCCATGTAGGCTGGTGCTGAGCATCAATCGGGTCCGAAGCGCCTTGGAGGAGGCATCCGATGATGGCGGTGGTCGGTTTGAACAGGGCGGTGCGGACAAGAACTTCGAGTGCTCGCACCGCCGCCCCGGTTGGCGCCTCGGAGGAGATGCGCGCCATTATCTGCGCGATTTCCTCTTCTTGGGCGACAAGGCCGGCAGAATCCTTTTCTTTAGCGAATCGGGAAAGCGATTCTGG
>JALOTU010000096.1 GCA_025457725.1 Verrucomicrobiota bacterium | reverse complement strand
GCTGGGTGGGGTCTTGGCCGAACACGCCGCGCAAAATGGTGTCACGCAGCTCATGGCGCGCAGCCTGATGAAAGGCACGCGGGTGCGGGATGCGGAGACCTTGGTGCGCGAGATTGAATCGCTGGGCGGTCACCTCGACACCTACGGCGCCAACAACACCTTCGGAGTGAATGCGGAGGTGTTGTCCGAGGATTTTGACACCGGCTTGGAGCTATTGAGCGAGGTGCTCACCCAGCCGGCCTTTCCGAGCGATGGTGTCGAACGGGAACGGGAAATCCAGCTTGCCACCATCCGGGACCGGCGCGATCACCTGCTGCGCAGCGCCCTCCAGACCATGCGTCGGAACCTGTTTGGTCCCGCCGGCTACGGGCTGGACAGTCTGGGGGAAGCCGGCACGGTGAGCGGGTTAACATTGAAACAACTGGCCGACTGCCACGCCCGGCTGGCCACGCCCAACAACTGTGTTCTCGCCATCTACGGCGATGTGAAGGCGGACCGGGTGCGGACAGCGGTCGAGAAGGCTTTGGGGGCCTGGAAGACCAGCGATCAGTCGCCCAAGCTCAGCGACATCCGGAATCATCCGGCGGCAATCGCCCCCCTGCCCTCGCATGTGTTCGAACCGCGCGACAAGAAGCAGGCGGTGTTGGTGATGGGATTTCCGGGCACCACCTTCGATGCCGCCGACCGGTGCGCGTTGGAACTGCTGCAGGAAGCGTGCAGCGACCTGGGTTCCCGCCTGTTCCTGCGCATCCGCGAGGAACTGGGCCTGGCTTATTACGTCGGCGCACAGCATATGCCCGGGTTGGTTCCCGGCTACTTCGCCTTCTACTGTGGCACGGCACCCGACAAGGTGGCCCAGGTGGAAATTGAGCTCCGAAAGGAGATCGCCGCACTGCGCGACGAGGGGCTCACTGAAGCCGAACTGAAACGAGCCAAGGCCAAGCTCGTGGGCGGAAGAAAGATCTCGCGACAGGAACTGGGCGGCTTCGCCAGCATGACGGCTTTGGATGAACTGTACGGCCTGGGCTACGATCACTACACCCGCGAGGATGCGGAATACGAGCTGGTCACACAGGACACCATCCGGGACGCGGCCAACCGTTATCTGCGCGATGAATCAGCCGCGGTGGTGGTGGCAGGGGGCCGGTCGGGGGCTTCCGGGTCGGATTGACCGATGGCCCGGACCCGGTCCAGCCAGTCGGAGGCGTGACCTTCTCTCCCGTTTCCCCCGCCTGCATTTGCACTTTGAACTGGCTGTGGAGTTGCTAGCTTCGACCCATGGCAAAACGGTCGTCTTCGGACCCTGATTCACTGCGTGGTTTTGGTGACGTGGCGGGAATCGTGTGCATGGGATTTGCCGCGCTGCTTTTGGTGGCGCTCTTTTCCTATGATCCGCACGATGTATCCCGGAACGCGTCGCCCGTGAACGACCCGGCCCACAACTGGATCGGATCCTTCGGGGCGTGGATGGGCTACTACTTTCTGTTGTGGTTTGGGGCGGCGGCCTATTTTCTGCCCGTCCTGACGTTCTTCCTCGGACTGGGCTGCTTTTTCGAGGCCTTCGCCTACCTGCGCCGCCGCTGGCCCTGGTTGGTGGTCTTCATGATCTGCGGCATGGGCTTGTTCGACCTTCATCAGAACCTGCTCCAGTCGATTGCGGATCGCATGTTCTTCACCCCGGGAGGAATCCTGGGGGTGAACCTGAACAACCACCTGTTCGGTTACTTCGGCAAGGTAGGCGCCACCATTTTGTTCCTGATGCTCTATTTCATCACCCTCCTCTACCTGACCAACTTCCAACTGGGTGTATGGATTCGAAAGCTCGCCGCCAAGGGCGGAGATGCCGTTGAATCCGCGGAGGAAGCGCGGCTTGCCCGCAAGGCGCAACAGTTGAAAGAGAAGGAGGAACGGCTTCGACGCGAGGTTGAGGAGGTCCGGAAAGCCGGGGTGGGCGCGGACGGACTGCCGGTGCCCGTCCCCAACGTCCGTGATCTGAGCGTTCCGGAGAAGCGAGGACGCAAACCGCAGAAGCCGGAACCGGAAGTCGATGAACCGCAGGCGGGTTTCCTGGAGGAAGAACCGCTGATGACAATTCCGAGGGAGGAAATCGTAGGAGCGGCTTCGTCATCGGACATTCTTGGGACGGAAAACCCGTTCGCGGCCAAATCCGACGGCCAGGACTTCGTAACGAAAGAGGAGCAATCAGCCGACAAAGGCAACGGCGATGAGATGGGCGAACAGGACGAGGCGGAACCGCATCCCGACGCTGAGGCGGTGGAGGAGGTGCCTCCGCCCAAGCCCAAAACACGCGCGGCCCCGAAACGCAAACCGGTGGCTGTTGCCTCCGTGCCATTGATTGGCGACTACAAGCTGCCGCCCTTGGAGCTGTTGCACTATCCCGACCCCAACCTGAAGCCCACGGAAACCAAGGAGGAGCTGATGGCCAAGGCGCGGCTGATGCAACAGACGCTGGCCCAGTTCAGCATCGAGGTGGAACCCGGCGACATCACCAAGGGGCCGACCATCACCCGGTACGAACTGCATCCCGCGCCCGGGGTGAAGCTGGAGAAGATCCAGGGGCTCAGCAACAACCTGGCCGCGGCGCTCAAGGCCGAGCGCATCCACATCCTCGCACCGGTTCCCGGCAAGAGCTCCGTGGGCGTCGAAGTGCCCAACCCCGTCAAGACCAAGGTCATCGCCCGGGACCTGCTCGAGTCCGATGAATGGCGGACCACCAAGGCCCGGTTGCCCATTGCGCTGGGCAAGGATGTTTATGGAAAACCTGTCCTGGCCGACCTGGCCGACATGCCGCATGTCCTGATCGCCGGCAGCACCGGCTCGGGCAAATCCGTTTGCATCAATCTGATCATCACCTCCCTCCTCTACCGGTTCTCACCGGACCAGCTGCGGTTCGTGATGATTGATCCCAAGGTCGTCGAGTTGCAGCATTACAATGCCCTGCCGCATCTGGTGGTGCCGGTGGTCACCGATCCCAAGAAGGTCACCCTGGCCCTGCAGTGGGTCATCCGCGAGATGGAGAAGCGATACCAGATTTTTGCCCGGGTGGGAGTGCGCAACATCAATTCCTTCAACTCGCGCCCCAAGGACAAACCGCTGCCCCATCAGGAACCCGAGCTCCCGCTCACCGCCAAAAAGGAAAACATCGAGGCGGGTGCGGACGGATTCGCCGTGGAAGTGGACGAGGAAATCGTGGTGCCGCGCGAGGACGAAATCGTCATCCCCGAGAAGCTCAGTTACATCGTGGTGATCATCGATGAGCTGGCGGACCTCATGCTGGTGGCCCCCGCCGACGTGGAAATGTCCATTGCCCGCATCACGCAGATGGCGCGGGCGGCGGGCATTCATTGCATCGTCGCCACCCAGCGACCGTCGGTGGACGTCATCACCGGCGTCATTAAAGCCAACATCCCGGCGCGGATCGCCTTCCAGGTCGCGGATCGCCTTCCAGGTCGCGCAACGGGTGGATTCCCGGACGATTCTGGATGCGATGGGCGCGGACAAGCTGCTGGGCAAGGGGGACATGCTGTATCTGCCTCCCGGTTCCGCCAAACTGCACCGCGCACAGGGCGCTTTGATCACCGATGAGGAGATCAACAGCATCGTCGAGTTCATCGCCAAACAGGGCAAGCCGAGCTACGAACTGGAGATCCACAAGCAACTCCAGAAGCCCGCGAGCGGTCTGGGGGGGGAAAGCGGCATATTGTCGAGCAGTGCATCGAGGTAATCCGCAGCGAGCAGAAGGCCAGCGTCTCCCTGCTCCAGCGGCGTCTCCGCCTGGGCTACACCCGGGCGGCACGCATCATGGATGAAATCGAGAACCGCGGTATCGTGGGCCCCAGCAAAGGTGCCGAACCGCGCGAAATCCTCATTGATCTCGACGGCACCGGCATGGACGGTTCGGGCCAACAGGCGGTGTGAGGAAGCTCACGGCCGGACTCTGATTGCCGTTGCGCCGCTTCATCGAGGCTTCGGAGTCCGCCGCACGCATGGGGCGGTGCGAAAAAGGCGGTGCGTGAGAGCGAACGCTCTTTGTACTGGGCAACAGCGGGCTTCCATACGACCATCCGCCGCCATGATCTGGATGATGATCGCCTACGCGCTCGCCCTCTTTTACTTTGCAGCCAACCCATCGAAGATCGTCAACCGGAGGCACTTCCGATGGGCTTGGATCCTGTTCGGGATCATCCCGCTGATCACTGCCCTCTTCACCCTTCTTCGAACGTTCACCGTCGGATTCACCCGGTACGGAGCCGTATTCGACCTGATCTCCACCGGGCTGTCCTGGCTGCTCCTGGGAGTCAGCTGGCTGGTGTTGCTCAAGGCATTGCTGCCCCGGGACACGGACTGAGCGGCAAATCGCTCAAGCCTTCACAGCCTTTCGCGGCCGGCGTATCCGCCGTCAAGTTCATGCCAGAACTCGATATCATCCTCGCCCTGCTCCCAGCACAAAAAGACCTCCCTTCCATCGATGACGGCGGGAAAATCAATCAAACCCCGATGCAAGTCCTTCAGGAGAATCTGGCGTTTCTGGAACTCTCCCAAAAGTTGGAGGAAATCCGCCCGCTGGGACAGGTAACTCTCCACCACCGGCCCACCGTGATCCTGACCGGTGGAAACCAGCAGCTCCACCTTTTGGAATGCCGCCTGGAGCCCTTTCTCCAGACGCAGCATTTGCGTCAGCCACTGTTTGATGAGGGGAAGCAACAGCCGGGCGTTCTCCCGGGTGTAATGAATGGTGAACTGGCGGGGCGGGTTCATGACCT
This sequence comes from Verrucomicrobiota bacterium, assembly GCA_025457725.1. Taxonomy (GTDB): domain Bacteria; phylum Verrucomicrobiota; class Verrucomicrobiia; order Limisphaerales; family DSYF01; genus JALOTU01. The sequence continues at coordinate 6,477 of JALOTU010000096.1, read as the reverse complement.
AGTCCTTCACCTCACCGGCCGGCATCGGATGTCCGGCCCTTTCCAGTTTCTCGAGGACCGAATCGGTCGGGTTCAGTTCGTAGGATTGAATCCAATATTCAACACTTCGCTGGGGTTGATTCAACGACTCATAGACGTCTCCCACATGGTCGTAGACTGTGGCATCCGGTTTCTCCAGATGCTCCAACGCCCGCAGGAGCACCTCCAGGGCTTCCTCCCGGCGATCCAGTTTGAAAAGCACCCAACCCAGGCTGTCCAGGTAAGCTGCATTCTCGGGTTCGGACGCCACCGCCTTTTCCACCAGATCAAGCGCGTCCTCGAGATGCTCGCCGCGTTCCGCCCAAAGGTAGCCCAGGTAATTCTGCGCAGGTGCGAAATCCGGATTTAACTCAAGGCATTTCTTGAGATGCCGCTCGGCGGAAACCAAATCCGAATCCTGCTCCTCGGCAACCGCAAACTGAAAATAGAAAAAGTAGGTCAACCGTTCCGGGCTCAATGCCTGGGCGGTGATTTCCGCCGCTGTGAAGTGAGGCAAAGCGAGCGAGGCTTCCCCACGCTGCAAATGAACCATCGCGCTCAACATCTCCATTGCAAAGCTCTGGGGAAACTTGTGCCGGGCCAGGGCCACCACTTCATCCGCCTGGTCCGTGAGGTCCAGGTTCAGCAACACCCCAGCCAGGTCGTAGTAGGCGGGCTCAAATCCCGGTTGCAGCACGGTCACCCGACGGAAGTAATCCCGGGCTGCTTCATAATCCCTGGACTCGTAAGCCAAAGTGCCCAGCAGATAGCAGGCCCGCACGTTGGTCGGATCGCGCTTGAGCAATCGCTCCAACTGGCCCCTGGCCCGTGCCGGATCCTTTCCCTGCAGGTACGCTTCCGTAAGCTTCGAACGGATGACATCCCGCATCCCGGGCGCGTCCGGCATGGTCTCCAGCAACTCCTGGTAGATCTCAGCCGCGCGGTCGCTCTGTCCCAGATCTGCCCAGCCGTCAGCCAGCCGGAGTTTCAGCATGTCCGATTCGATGAGCAGTGCGTCCGCCTGTTCAAGAAGGTTCGCCCGTCTGGCTTGAAAGAGCTCTCTGTCAGCTGGATGATGCACCGCCATCAGTCCGTAGAGCTCGGAAAGCTGAATCAGAAACTCCGCGTTCCCCGTCCCCTGAGGCTCGGCTCTTTCCAGCACCTTCAAAGCTTCATCCGGATCGTTACCCTGCAGTTCTGCCAGGAACAACGTCTGATGCCCCTGCAGGACTTCCGGGGATCGACGAATGGCTTCCCGGGCTGACTTGATTGCGTCGGCATTGTCACCGGCCTGAAGCTGGATGGCTGCAAGCCGTGCCCAGGCCAATCCCGAAGCTCCAGCCCGGTCTGCTCCGAATGTCAGGAGTTCGATGGCAACCTCTGGTTGTCGCGCGGCCAGAAATTTTCGCGAGACCTCCCAGACCAGATCTTCATTCTCCGGCGCCAGCAGGGCCGCCTGGCGGTATTCGGCCAGAGCCCGGGTCCGGCTGTTTTGGAGGTCGAGAATAATGCCGTTTGCATAGTGCGCGTGGGCTGAAGCACGCCGCTTCATTTCCGCATCTGAGCCGCCTCGGACCGGCGAACCCGTCTTCCGGGTCGAACCTGATACGTGAACCGAAGGGTCTTGAGCGGCATCCGGGGCACCATGGACAGGCGGCGACAAGGCCTCCGGCTTGCGCGCTGCGCACCCCATTCCCAGGACCACCCAGCAGAAGATCCACAGCAACCCTGAGGGGCATCCCAACAGTGGCGGCTTGATCATGGGGATAAAATACAGCAGGGGCGTCAGCCAACTCGGTTGACCGACGCCCCAGCGAGCAAAAGACCCGTTTCGGGCACCTACTTCTGCCAGGTGCGCTTCTTGTGGCGATTCGCGCGCAGCTTCTTGCGACGCTTGTGCTTGTTGATCTTCGTTTTACGACGTTTCTTCAGTGAACCCATAAGTTTGGCGTGAATTAAGTAGAAAAGTAATGGTCAGATGTCAAACGGTTTGAAATCGAACACCTTCAATAGACCACCTTGTTCAGTGGATATTCGATGATTCCCTCGGCCCCGGCCGACTTCAGGGCGGGCACCATCTCGCGCACGACATGTTCGTCAATGATGGTTTCCACCGCCACCCAGCCGGAGAGACTCAACTGGGAAATGGTGGGATTACGGAGCGCAGGCAGGGCATGGAGCAGGCGGCTGAGGTTCTTTTCCTGAATATTCATCTTGAGACCGACTTTGGACTCAGCTTCCAGTGCGCCCTTCAGCAGCAGCGCCATGGTTTCGATTTTGTTGCGCTTCCATGAATTTTTCCATGACTCGCGGTTGGCAATCAGCCGGGGGGTGGAAGTCAGCAGAGTGTCCACGATCCTCAGCTTGTTTGCCCGCAGCGACGAGCCTGTCTCGGTGACCTCCACAATCGCATCGACCAGCTCATGCGCCTTCACCTCAGTCGCGCCCCAGGAAAACTCGACCTCCGCCTTGACCTTGTTTTTGCGCAAGTAGCTCCTTGTGATGTTCACCACCTCGGTTGCAATGCGTTTTCCCTTGAGATCCTTGACGGATTTGACCTTGGAGTCCTCGGGCACACAAAGCACCCAGCGGGCAGGCCGGCTGCTCACCTTGCTGAAAATAAACTCGCCCACTTCATGCACCTTGGAACCGTTCTCAATGACCCAGTCATGACCGGTAATGCCGCAATCGAGATACCCCAACTCGACATACCGGCTGATCTCCTGAGCCCGTATGAGACGGATCTGCAGCTCGGCATCGTCCACGTAGGGGATGTAACCGCGGCTGCTCACGGAGACATTCCAGCCTGCCTTGGCCAGCTTCTGAACCGTTGCTTCCTGAAGACTGCCCTTGGGCAGCCCGAATCTGAGAACCTTGTTTCTTGTCATTTTGGTAGGGCTCGCCGGAATGCTCCACCCGGGGCCACTCAATCCGCGGACTTCCTCAGCCGCGACGAACGTTCAGAATGCCAGTCTGCAGGGCCTCAGGCGACACTTTTCTTTCTCAAAACGTGTCCCAACCCACCGCCTAATGGCAGCAGGCGCCCCCGCCCGGCCCGTCCGAGAGGTCCGGGCTGAGGTAGGGGATACCCAATGACAAGCCGCGCAGAATCAACAACGCCCCCATTACCGCCAAGGCCACCGGAATCACCCGCTGCATCCTCCCCTGCAGCCGCGCATGGAGGAATCGACCCGCCACTCCGAGCCCAAACATCATCGGCACCGTGCCCAAGCCAAACAGCAGCATGTATTGAATCCCACCACTCACACTGCCCGTTGCGGCGGCCCCCGCGCAGGCAACATAGACCAACCCGCAGGGCAGCAGACCGTTCAGCCCCCCGAACAGGAATTGGGATCCCACCGTGCGACGCTGCAGCATGCTGCCCAACGCAGCTTTCAAACGCCCCACCGGCAAGGCAATGATTGCCAAACTACCCCGCAGGGGCCATGCGAACAAACCAAGCAGAATCACAAGCCCTGCGACAATGGATAACCATCGTTGAACTCCCAGCAGATTCAACACGTGCCCGAGCAGGCCAAAACCCAAACCCAGCAGGCCATAGGTGGTGATTCGGCCGAGATTGTAGGCGAGCCGACCCATCACCTGCGTTGCCCAGTTCCGCCCGATGGCCGGCATGGCCAACACAATGGGACCGCACATGCCGGCGCAATGCAAGCTGCCGGCAAATCCCAACATGAACGCTGTGAACAGTGCCATGCGATTCAGGAACTAGGTGCCGTGGCGTTGAATGAAGATTCTTTCCTCAAGGAAATACTCCTTGCCGGCTGCGGTCCACTGGAGCCGCACATTCCAAACACCCGCTGCAAGGGTTTCGGTCTTCAGTCGCTGCTCCCCGGCCTGAGTCACCTCCAGAGGAAGGATCTGATCCAAACTGGCTTGGGAGGGACGATAGAGATGGATGACGCCGGAGACCTGGGATGCGGCATGCGCCGGCGGAACCTGGACCAGGATGAAATCACCCGCAGGTTCGTAAGACACTTGCGCAGGTCCGGAGAGTTCCCGGACGCGCGCCATGCGATCGAGTTGTTGTTGATACTCGATCTCTTGTTCATAGTAATCCGCCGCCACCAGATCCGTTCCATGGCTGATGCAGAAGACCACCCACACCACCGCCGCCACGATCATCAGGGAAAAGAAGCCAACAATCGAATAGGGCCACGGGTTGAAGCTCCGCCGCCCGCCTGTCGCCGCCTGTCTCTCGGTATCCGGCAGGTCAACCCTGCTCGACCTCGGGTTTGCGGAACGGGAGCTCACCCGGCAATCTCCTCTCCGGCCCCAGCGAACCGAGGAGGAAGGCCTCCCGGCAAATGAACTGAACGGACTGCCTGCTTCTCCAAGGAGATTCCAAGGTGTTTGGTTTGCGTCATGATCATGCCGAGGGGTTTTGCGTACCCCGTTTGGCATCGCGCGGCGAAGACAGGGTGCCGGGCATCGTTGCACCAGCGCCTCTCAGGCCGCGATACGTTGGAACGGTATCACAAGCGGAGAGCTCCGCGCAATCTCAAGGAAAACCTGGAAGGCAGAGGCGACCAAAAGCGACGATCGCCTCCCGGTAATGAAGGGGTGGCTATCCCCCGATGCGGCAATCAATGCCGTTCTCGCGGCAGAGCTTGGCCAAGTCTGCAATGGACCTTTGAACCGCCTGCTCCTCCTGCGCATTGTCCAACACAGGGGGGCGGAGAACGTAGATCCGGAAATTCTTCCCATCCGGTTCCTTCCGGCCCAGTTTGGCAAGCGTGGCAGCAAGCTTTTCCCGACTCACATTGCGGGGGCCGATGCCGTATCCACCCTTGGTGTCAATCAGAACCGCATCCCCCGCGTTGAGCAACTTGGGAAATTCCCGGCAACCCTCGCTTCCCTGCAGCGAGGCCCGAGGAATGGCCACCGCCTCCTTGCAAAACCAAATCCCGGTGATCTGATCGGGCCACGGTGAAAATCGGCTGTCGGCGATCTCCTCGACGAAAGGTGAGGCCACTCCAATCCGCTTGGGAAAATTGGGGGCGAGCTGGCGAAGTTGCGTGAGCTGATCCTTGTCCAGGGTGACACGGCGCAGGGATTCGATCTCTTCGACCTGCGCGGTGGTCATCTGGACAATCACGTATTCACTCTCGGGGAAGCCCCCCTCCTCCGCACTCCAGGCAGCGCTCAACAAGCAAACGAAACCGCACACAATCAGCAAATACTTCTTCATGCTACTCCTCCTTGCTGCGGACGCCAGGAATCCGGCCGTCCGGACTCTACAAGAGCCTCAGACGTGCCACATTCGTCCCGAAACGGGACAGATGCACCGGGATCCCCTTGGGTTTAAGCTGCTTTCGTTTTGCGGGAATTCGTGTATCTCCATGGGCAACAAACAATATGAAAGCTGCCTACATCACACGGACCGGCCCACCCGAAGTCATCATCTATGGGGATTTGCCGGCACCCACACTCAAACCAAACCAGTGTCTGGTCAAAGTGGCAGCGGTGGATATGAACCCGATCGACGTTTACTGGCGCGCGGGCATGGTGCCCGCCAAGATTCAGTTCCCGTTCATTCTGGGACGGGACCTCGCAGGAACCGTGGTCGAAGCAGGGACAAGCGCGAAGAAGTTCAAGCCCGGTGACAGGGTCTGGGCAACCAACATGGGCTTTGCTGATCGCACCGGGACTTTTGCGGAGTGGGTGGCGGTGGAGGAGGAATGGCTCCACCCCATACCGGACAATGTGCGGGACGAAGAAGTGGTGGCCGTCTCACTCGTGGGAGTCACTTCTCATCTGGGTCTCCAACAGCATGCGCAGCTGCGCCGGGGCGACGTGCTGTTCGTGAACGGCGGAAGCGGCGGCGTGGGTTCCTGCGTGGTTCAGATGGCAAAGATCATGGGCGCCACGGTCATTACCACGGCAGGAAGCCAGGCGAAGGCTGATCTCTGCCATGAACTCGGAGCCGACCACGTCATCAATTACAAGACCGAAAATGTGACTCAACAGGTCAGTCAGCTGGCACCCAACGGCGTGAATGTCTGGTGGGAGACCTTGCGCGAGCCCGATTTCCAAAAGACCGTTCCCCTCCTCGCGCTCCGGGGCCGAATGATCGTCATGGCTGGACGCGACGCGACACCGGAGTTCCCTGTAGGACCCTTTTACGTCAAGAACTGCTCCCTCCACGGCTTCGCCATGTTCAACGCCAGCGCCGAGGAAATCCGGGGCGCAGCCGAGGAAATCAATCGATGGCTGGCTCAAGGTCAACTCCGGGCAAGGATCGACCGCATCTTACCCCTGTCTGACGCCGCCAAGGCCCACCACCTTCAGGAATCCAGCACTGTCCACAAGTCGGGTGCCCTATCCGGAAAAATCGTGCTGTCGGTTTGACACCCTCGCTTGCTACGGCTTCTGCAACTCACCCAGGTAGCGCTGCCGCCACTCCGATCGCGAGCGCTTGCCACGCTGGTTGACGCC
>JALOTU010000495.1 GCA_025457725.1 Verrucomicrobiota bacterium | reverse complement strand
CCGGTGGCATACACTCCCGCCATGATGTCCGCCCCCACATACGCGGCGACCCCCGGCAGGAGTTGCAGGGGTGTGGACGCCGGCAGACAGCCGTCGGCGGTGGCCAGGCCGATGTCGTGGCACGTCAGGCGGCGGCCTTCCACAAACCGCGGCGTGAACGGGGCCACGCCCAGGGCAGTCGGATCCTCGCCCACCAGGAGATGCAGCATCGTGGTGTTCCCGGCGATCACTCCGCCGGCAATGCGCGAGGGTGAAGATCCGGCCCGTGCACACGCCCGCGCAAGCAGGGGCGCCAGGGTCGCTGAGACCACGGCGACCTGCATCCTTTTCACCACCTCGGGATCGCGCCCGGCGTCAATGCGCGTCAGCACATTGTCGCCGAAGCGGATTTGGTTGTTGAAGGCGCCGGCGCGTGAGCGCACTTCCCCCGTCACCAGATCCACCAGCAACACCACCACCGTGGTGGTCCCAATGTCCGCGGCGAACGCCAGTTCGCGCACACCGGGCTCGGCCGCGAACAACGGTTGATGCGCGATGGGAACATTGATGCGAAAGGTCTCGCCGACCTGCGGCCGGTGCTCGATTCGGGAGCGCGCGGGAACGGTGATGGCGAGGTCTCCGGTCAGTCGCGCCCGGCAGCTGCGCAGGGTCGCCGGCGCGCTGCAGGGTTGGCCCTCCATCAGCACTTCGCCCCGTTCGAGGATCACCTCGCAACCGCGACACAATCCCCGCTGGCCGCAACGGGTGTTCAGCGGAATCCCGCGCGATGCGAGCACGTCGGGCAGCGACCGCGCGCCGGGCTCCCGCGAACAATCAAACTCCTGCCGGCTTCCGTCCTCCAGGCTGACGATGAGTCGTTTCATGCTCTCACGGAGAATCCGGATCCGCCCGCATGATCTGTTCATCCGGCGAATGCGCCAGGCGATGGCCGGGTTCGACGATCTGGAATCGCCCGGCATCCCATCGGCCCCAGAGCAAATCCCGCAGCAAGGTCGCATCCCCCTTGAGCCGTTCGAACTTCCAGCCCAGCCAGTCCGCGCAGCGCCTGGCGTAGGCTGCCTCCGCCTCGGCGTCCGCCGTTCCGAGATCCAGGAACGTGGCCGTATCATGCATTGCCCATTGAGCGCGTTCCGAATCCAGAAGAAACTCCACGTCGTCCGGATCGAACTTCGCGGACAACTCCGCCCGCAGCTGCTCGAGTTTATCGGGACCCGGCACCCGGCGACCGCGATTCCAGCCGGGCGTATAGTAATAGCAGGACGGACAGGCCTTCTGGTGCGCCGCATACCGCTCCTTGCCGCCCAGGAACACGGTGATGCAATCGTGTCCGCGCGGAATGACCAATTTGTGCCGCAGGGGCCGCAAGCCCGCGGTGCCCAGTCCGCACAGTCCGTAGGCCAGAATGACCGCCTCGATATCGTTCCGCGCATCGAGCTCCACCAGCCCTGCCTGGAGCGTGGCGCGAAGATGATCCGGCTGATCGTGCAAACCCATCTCGAAGAAGCGCGTCATGACGATATGCTGCGCCCCGGCCGCGTGAAGTGCGATCTCGCCCTCAAATACCGAGCAGGCAAGGAGCGCAACGCGGGGGGGGATCCGGACCTGGTCAACCTGCGCCTCAGCACTCATGCAGAGAGAGTTTATCCGCAACTCGGGGTTGCATCAGCATAAATTCGCTGTCCAATATGGATCCCGCGAGGAAACCATCCATCCCATGCCAGAAGATCACTTTATTGAGTTTGAGACCAGGATGCGGCGGGCGGGCATGAACGACGCCATCGTCAAGGCCTTCCAGCACAGCTACGCGATTCTGCGATCCGGCCGCAGCGGGACGATTCCCGAATCCACCATTCAGCCTGTCACGGATCTGCCCCGCCTGACCCCAGCCTCGGAGCCCATTGCACCCGGCACCACCCTGCTGGCCCGAACGGCCGTCGTGAACCTGTTGATGAACAGTTTCAGCACCGCCGGCCCGACTCGCGAATGGCTCCAGCGCAACCCCGCTTTGGGCAGGCCGGAGGACATCGAGCTGATGCAGAATTCCGTACCCAAAGTCGATGCCCGCACCTTGCAACCCGCCTCCTGGCCGGCCCAGCCGGAATTGGAATGGTGTCCGCCGGGGCACGGCGACCTCTATCCCAGCCTGCTGGGCTCGGGCTGGCTGGATCGGCTGCTGGACGAAGGGGTCCGGTTCCTCTTTGTTTCCAACGCCGACAACCTTGGCGCCACACTGGACGGTTCGATCCTCAAGTCCTTTGCGGAATCGGAGAAGCCGTTCCTCATGGAGGTTTGCGAACGAACGGCCGCGGACCGCAAGGGCGGGCACCTCGCCGCGCGCGACGGTCAATTGTTGCTGCGCGAAGCCGCGCAGTGTCCACAAGCGGATCAAAGCGCCTTCCAGGACATCGCGCGGCACCGCTTCTTCAACACCAACAACCTCTGGCTCCGGCTGGACCGGTTGAAGGAGTTGTTGGATCAACACGGCGGACTGATTCCGCTGCCGGTCATCGCGAACTCGAAGACGCTCGACCCACGCGATCCCGGCTCGCCCAAAGTCATCCAGCTGGAGACCGCGATGGGCTCGGCCATCGAATGCTTCACCGGCGCGGCGGCAATCGTGGTCCCCCGCTCACGCTTCGCGCCGGTGAAGGCCACATCCGACCTGCTCGCGGTCCGGTCGGACGCCTACGTCCTGGGCGATGACTTCCAACTG
>JALOTU010000095.1 GCA_025457725.1 Verrucomicrobiota bacterium | reverse complement strand
AATCGCCGCCTGTCTGCCAACTCGATAGACTTGAATCACTAGTCGCTTGGTTTGGGGGGTTCCAGAGCGTTCGATCATCCCAAACCTCAACTCGCAGCCCTTTTTCCCAACAGGAAGAGACCCAAAACCATTTTTGTATGGAGGTCTGCGTTGACGCATAACGGAAATTCACGTATATTCCCAAAAACAATTAGGGATCCTCGGAAATGAGACCATCTGGAAAGGCCTTCGGCTGTTGGCTACTAAAAAGCTGGAGCGGCTTTCCGCAGTGCTGGGTCAGGTGATCGCCGTATGAGTCTGCTGGGCATAGACGTGGGAACAACCGGTTGCAAGTCTGCAGCGTATTCTGTGGAAGGTCGCTGTTGCGCCAGCACGTACCGGGAATACCCTACGCTCTACCCGGCGCCGGGTGAGGCTGAGCTTGACAGTAGTCATGTGTGGAACTGCATCAAGCAGTGCATTGCCGAAGTCGCGTCAAAGACAAAAACCGATCCCGTTACTGCCCTCAGCGTGAGTGCCATGGCCGAAGCTGCCACGCCGGTGACCGCCGACCGCCGCATCCTTGGCAACTCCATTTTGTCGAGCGACATGCGTGGCTCGCAATACGCCGATCGTCTACGGGACGCGTTTGGTGCCGAAGGATTCTACGATATCAACGCAAATCTCCTTGGCCCCGGTTACACCATGCCCAAGATCGCCTGGACCAGGGACCATTTGCCTGAACTTTACAAAAAGGCAGACAAGTTCCTGCTCTGTGGTGGACTTGTGGAATTCCTGCTTGGCAGTGAACCCTTCACGAGCTTCTCCCATGCGAGCCGCACCCTCCTCTTTGACATCCGCCGGCAGACCTGGTCCTCTCCGCTGATCAAGGTTTGTGACATCGATCCGGCAAAGCTTCCCCCATGTCTTGCCAGCGGTGTAGTCGCCGGAACCGTATCGGAGTCTATGACGCAGGAACTCGGCCTTCCAAAGAAGGTGAAAATCGTTGTCGGCGGTCACGATCAGTGCTGCAATGCTCTCGGTGCAGGCATCTTCCGGCCAGGCCAAGCCGTGGACGGCATCGGCACATTTGAATGTATCACCCCGGTGTACAATCAGATTCCACCGACAGTTCCCATGTTGAAAAACGGCCTGAACGTTGAACACCACGTCATGCAAGGTCTCTATGTTTCTTTTCTGTTTAATCAGGCCGGGTCGGTTGTGCGCTGGTTCCGCGATACCTTTGCCGTCGAATCCCGCTACCTCGACGATATTTATTCCCGCCTGAATATGGAAATGCCCGCGGAACCCACAAACCTTTTTGTCCTCCCCTACTTTGCACCGACCGGATCGCCCCGATTCATTGCTGACGCTTCGGGCGTGATCGTGGGACTCAAAATGAACACGACGCGAGGGGATATCCTCAAGGCCATCTTGGAGAGCACGACATTCTACTTTGTTGAAAGCCTGGACGCGCTTAAAGGCATGCGCGTTGACACATCGGAATTTATCGCCACGGGTGGCGGCGCCAAATCCGATGACTGGCTGCAGATTAAGGCTGACATCTTCGGCGTGCCCTTTGTCCGGCCTGCCATTATCGAAAGCGGACTGTTAGGCACAGCGATTCTGGCGGGTGTTGCCACCGGGGAATTCAAACATGTTGAGGAAGCCACAAAGATATTTGTCAGGAGAGAAAAAGCGTTTGAACCGAATGCGAAACGCCATGCCATATATCGTGAGCGGCTCTCGAAGTATCAAGAGCTGTTCCCCATGATGTATCCGTTCTTGAAGAAACTATAAACTTCTAGACAAGGGTTGCCAGATGTGCCATAAGCCGCATATGATAAAATTTTTGAAGAAATATAGATAGTTAATCATAAAGGAGCTGGACCCGTGAAACGGTTAAGCATTGTTCTGTTCACCGTTGTTTTCATCTTATCGGCAACGACAGTTTTTGAGCCTCGGCCGTGAAGGAACTGAGTGTCTTATGGGCGCGAGTCGCGATTCCGCCCACGAAGACAAAAGCATCCAGCGGGGTGGCGTGGCCTATCTCAAGCACTGCATCGACGCTGCTGCCACGATGGGTGCAACCATGGTCGCCGTCCCGATCTATTCCGCGGTCGGGCGGACATGGCAGGCCACGGCCAGTCAGCGCAAGCGCGATTTGGAGCGCTGCACCCGGAACCTGAAGGAAGTTGCCCGCTACGCCGAGGACAAGGGCGTCAAGCTGGCCGTGGAGCCGCTCAACCGCTTCGAGACCAGCTTCATCAACCTTACCGAGCAGGCGGTCGAGCTGGGGAAAAGGGTGGACGGCCCGGCCGCGGGACTCATGATCGACACCTTCCACGCAAACATTGAGGAGAAGAGTATCGGGAAGGCCATCGAAACGGCCGGGCCGCACCCAGTCCACGTTCACGCAAACGAAAACGACCGGGGCATCCCCGGCAGCGGTCATGTGGCATGGAACGAGGTCGCGGCTGCGCTGAAGAAGGTCAACTACAGTGGTGCACTTGTCATTGAGTCGTTCACAACGACGGCCAAGGAGATCGCCCGGGCAGCGGCCATCTGGCGCCCGGTCGCATCCAACCAGGACATGCTGGCCACGGAAGGGCTGGCGTTCCTGAAAAAATTCATGGCTTAAGAGAAAGGAGAAAACACCATGCCGAGACCAATCACGCTATTTACCGGCCAATGGGCCGACCTGCCCCTGGAAACCCTGGCGAAAAAGACCAGCGCCTGGGGATTCGACGGCCTGGAGCTTGCCTGCTGGGGCGACCATTTCGATGTCGACAAGGCGCTCGAGAAAGACGCCTACCTGAAGGAGAAACGCAACCTGCTGGCCAAGTACAACCTCAAGTGTTTCGCGATCAGCACTCACCTGGTGGGGCAGTGCGTCTGCGACGATCCCATCGACGATCGCCACAAGAGCATTCTTTCGCCTCAGCTGTGGGGCGACGGCAAGCCCGAGGGAGTTCGCCAGCGCTGCGCCGAGGAAATGAAGAAAACCGCAAAGGCCGCCAAGCTGTTCGGGGTGGACGTGGTAAACGGTTTCACCGGGAGCTCCGTGTGGGCAAAGTTCTATTTTTTTCCGCCTACAAGCCAGAAGGACATCGACGCGGGTTACCGGGACTTCGCGGCGCGTTGGGTGCCAATCCTGGACGTCTTCAAGTCCCAGGGGGTCAGGTTCGCGCTGGAAGTGCACCCTACCGAGATCGCCTATGACCTCATCACAGCCCACCGTGCCTTGGAGGCGGTCAAGGATCACCCGGCCTTCGGTTTCAACTTCGACCCGAGCCACTTCATCCACCAGTTCGTCGAGCCGTTGGCCTTTGTCGAGGAGTTTCCCACCCGCATCTTCCACTGCCACGTCAAGGACTCGCGCGTGCAGCTCACCGGCCGAAACAGCATCCTCGGCTCACACCTGGACTTCGGCGATCCGCGCCGCGGATGGGACTTTGTTTCGCCGGGCCGGGGCGCCGTCAAGTGGGACCCGATCATCCGGGCTTTCAACCGGATCGGGTATAAGGGGCCGCTCTCCATCGAGTGGGAAGACAGCGGAATGGATCGCGACTGGGGCGCGCCTGAGGCGCTGGCCATGATCCGCAAACAGGACTTCAGCGCCTCGGCGGTCGCCTTCGACGCGGCGTTTGCAAAAGCCTAGTGATCCAGGACCATGGATGGGAGGGTCTTATGAGCGAGAAAACCGGATTCACCACAATGGCCGGCCCGAAGGCCGGGACCTCGGCTCCCGAGATCGGCGTCGGCTTGATGGGCTACGCGTTCATGGGCAAGGCCCACTCGAATGCGTACAAGAAAATTCCCTACATGATGTATCCGCCTCCGGCGATCCCCAAGCTGATCGCGATCTGCGGCCGAACCGAGGCCGCTGCTGCCGAGGCCGCGCGTCGTTACGGCTACGAGGGGTACTACACCGATTGGCGAAAAATGCTGGAGGACGATCGGATCCAGCTCTTTGACAACGGTGGGCCGAACGACGCACACGCCGAGCCCTGTATTGCCGCCGCCAAGGCGGGCAAGCACATCTTCTGCGAAAAGCCTCTTGCCCGCACCGGCGAAGAAGCGAAGAAGATGCTCGATGCAGCCGTCAAGGCTGGCGTCAGGCACCAAGTGGCCTTCAACTATCGCTTCGTGCCGGCCATCCGTCAGGCCTACGAACTCACCCGAAGCGGTGCCTTGGGGAAGATCTACCACTACCGGGCGGTCTACCTGCAGGAATGGATCCTGCCGCACTACGGCACACCCAAGATCTGGCGGCTGGACAAGAAAGTGGCTGGCAGCGGCGCTCTGGGCGACCTGGGCGCGCACCTCGTCGACCTCGGCCGCTTCCTGGTGGGGGAGATGAAGAGCGTGAGCGCCCTGACCCGCACCTTTATCGAGGAGCGTCCCCTGGTCGAGGGCAGCGGCACCGGTAAAGTGGATGTAGACGACGCGTTCGTTACGACCGTTGAGTTCGAAAACGGAGCGATCGGCACCCTGGAGGCATCGCGCTTTGCCGCGGGCCGCAAGAACTATGAGGTGCTGGAAATCAACGGCGAAAAGGGCAGCATCCGCTTCAACCTGGAGCGCATGAATGAGTTGGACGTATTCTGGGTGGGCGACCAGCCGAAAGAAACCCAGGGCTTTCGCAACGTTCTGGTGACCGAGGGCTATCACCCCTTCTGGTCTAACTGGTGGCCCCACGGCCACATCATTGGCTGGGAGCACTCATTCGTGCACGAGCTCACCCACTTTCTCGATTGCATCGTCCACAAGAAGGACGTGGCCCCCTACGGCGCGACCTTTGAGGACGGTTATCGCGCGGCCGTCATATGCGACGGGATCCTGGAATCGGCCCGAGCCAGGAAGCAGGTGGATATCAGGTTTTGACGGAGCGGGCAACGGGGTGGAGAACCTTCGTCTCCACCGGAACATCGGGAAAAGCCTAGTAATGCCCCGCGGCGAATTCCGCATGACGAGAACGAATGACACGGGGACAAGGAGAGATGAGCACGAAATCGCAAAGAGATTATGTGCCGACATCGGCGGACAGGTTTACCTTTGGGCTGTGGACGGTGGGGAATTCGGGCGCGGACCCCTTCGGTACGCGGACGCGGGTCCCGCCAACGCCCGTCGAGATTGTACGGCGACTGGCGCCGCTGGGCGCCTATGGGGTCAGCGTGCACGACAACGATCTGGTGCCGATTGACGCCACGGTGGCGGAGCGGGACCGCGTGGTGCGGGAGTTCCAGACAGCCCTTCGCGACCACGGGATGGTCGTGGCCATGGCCACCACCAACCTGTTCACCGATCCCGTCTTCGCGGATGGTGCATTCACCAGCAACGATGCCCAAGTGCGCGCCTATGCCTTGCAGAAAACCATGCGGGGCATTGACCTTGGGGCTGAGTTAGGGGCGAAGATTTTTGTCTTCTGGGGTGGCCGAGAAGGAACGGAGTGTGACGCCTCCAAGGATGCCCGTGATGCCGTTCGCCGTTTTCGCGAGGCCGTCAACTTCCTCTGCGAGTACGTTAGGCATCAGCGCTACGAAATGCGCTTCGCTCTGGAGGCCAAGCCTAACGAGCCCCGGGGCGATCTATACTTCCCCACCACCGGGGCCTATCTTGGGTTCATCCAGACGTTGGACCACCCGGAGATGGTGGGTGTGAACCCCGAGGTCGCGCACGAGCACATGGCGGGCCTCAACTTTTATCACGCCGTGGGTCAGGCCTTGGAGGCGGGAAAGCTGTTCCACATTGACCTCAACGACCAGCTGTTCGGCCGATACGACCAGGACCTCCGTTTTGGCTCGGTGAGTTTGAAGTCCATGTTCTACCTGGTGAAGCTCTTGGAGGAGAGCGGCTACGACGGCCCCCGGCACTTCGACGCGCACCCGTATCGTAGTGAGGCTGAGGAGGGGGTCTGGGACTTCGCCCGAGGCTGCATGCGAACTTACCTGATCTTGAGGGAGAAGGTGCGGGCGTTCCAGGCCGACACCGAGATCCAGATGGTCTTGCGGGAGGCTACCCGGGACGATCCAGGACTGGAGGCTTTGGGTCGGCGTTTCACTCCGGAGGTAGCCGAACGCCTGAAGCGGTTGCCTCTGGATCGGATCGAGATCGCCAAGCGCCGGCCCCACTATGAGCGGCTGGACCAGTTGGTGGTGGAACTGCTTCTCGGGGTACGCTGAGATGCGGGCCACCCTCCTCGGGATTGACAGCGGGACGCAGAGCACCAAGGCCATCCTTGTCGAGGCGGATACCGGATGGGTGCTTTCCCTTGGACGGGCACCCCATGCCCTCACTGCCGTAACACCCGGACAGAAAGAGCAGGAGCCCAGCTCCGAAGCGATAACGCGGCTCTTGGACACCAAGTCAGTTCAACGTAAAATGGGCAAGGCTGCGTGAGGTAAACATGCCCACTGTCAAAATCACTCGGCGGTTAACTGTCATATTGACTCGGCAGTAACACGCTTTCCAAAGTTGAAAAAATTTTCAATTTCTTTTATGTTTTCGCATCTCTTTTGATTTTTTTGGGTTTGACTCTCACGTGCCAGCCGTTTCGCATGTAAGTTTTCACGTTTGGCTTCCCGACCTTGCTTGTGGGGACTGTTGCCTATATCATCATAGATCATCTAAAAAAGGGATGTTCCCAGGGTTGACAGTTAATAGTCCAACTGTGATCGGAGAGCTCGAATGAAAAAATGTATTAACGATCCTGAAAATTTAGTCACTGAGCTACTTGAGGGCTATACGCTCGCCTTCCCGGACAAAGTCAAACTGGAGGGCAAAAACCTTGTGATGAGAGCCTATCCCAAACAGGTTGGCAAGGTGTCCCTTGTAACTCTGGGGGGAAGTGGTCATGAACCAGGATTGAGTGGCTTCGTCGGTTACGGCATGCTGGATGTCAGTGTTCCTGGTGAAATTTTTGCTGCTCCGGGACCCCAAAAATGTTTGGATGCGATTAAACGGGCTGACCGGGGCGGAGGTGTGTTGTTTGTTGTGCTGAACCACGCCGGCGATGTGTTAACAGCCAACATTACGATGAAAATGGCCTTCAAAGAGGGCTTGAATGTAAAAATGATCCTTGTTCATGACGACGTCGCGTCTGGACCGATTGACAAGCCCGAGGAACGCAGAGGATTGGTCGGCTTTTTGCCCGTAGTTAAAATAGCCGGAGCAGCAGCGGAAGAGGGGCGTACTCTTGAAGAAATAGTTGAGATAGCTGAAAGAACGGTTCGATCCATGAGAACCCTGGCGGTTGCTTTCAGTCCCCCGATTCATCCGATCACCGGCGATGCCATGTTTGAACTCGACGAGGATGAAATGGCCGTGGGGATGGGCCAGCATGGAGAAGCGGGCGTAGACAGGATAAAATTGCGAACCGCAGATGAAACCACCGAACTTATGCTGGAACAACTTCTGGCTGATCTGGGGGCTGCTGAAGGAGAAGAGCTTCTGGTCATTCTGAACGGTGCCGGTGCAACCACCATGATGGAACTGTATATTGTCTTTCGGCGGATGCATCAGATTCTCAGAGACAGGAAAATCAAGATTGCCAGAAGCCTGATCGGTGAATACATCACCACCCAGGAA
>JALOTU010000094.1 GCA_025457725.1 Verrucomicrobiota bacterium | reverse complement strand
TCGGGTAATGACCAAGATGGGGGTGGGGTCCCTCGCGGATCTGGTGCGGGCTGCGGAGCGACTGGGGATTGGTCACCAGCCGTTGGCTTGAGCCGGAATCAGGAACGACCCGCCGTCCTGACCCTGGAATGGTGGATGTGGTGGAAATGGTGGAAATCCTCGCGCTGCGGGAAGTGGTGGAACTGGTCGCGCTGCGACCGGTGGCGCCGCGCAGAGCGGCGCAACGGACTAGCCGATGACGAGCGCTCTTGCCCATCCGTTCCGCCCGCTGCTGCGCGGGCGGGTTTGTCGCAGCGCGACAAACACTGCCTCTCCGGCGCAGGGCGGGCTGTGCTCCTCGGATCGCCTCCTACGGCGCCATGTTTAACCAAGGTGTAATAGCGCGACGCGGCATCTCCTGATTGAATCGGCTCGCGATGAGCCAGACCCGCTCCCTAGTCGCCGTGCTCGACGACGAGCCGCAGATGCGCAAGGCGCTCCGGCGGCTGTTGGCGGCGCATGGCTTCCGCGTGGCGGATTACCATCGCGGGGATGAGTTTCTGGCCGCGCTGCCATCGCATCCGGCGGATTGCCTCGTGCTTGATCTGCACATGCCCGAGGTCAGCGGATTCGAGGTGCTGGCGGCGTTCGCCGCCCAACAAATCGCCACACCCGTCGTGGTCATCACCGGCCATGATGAACCCGGGACCATGGAGCAGGCCATCCGGCTGGGGGCCTCCGCCTACCTCACCAAGCCGGTGGACGAGATGGAGTTGTTATCCGCCATCCAGTCCGCCCTCACCTGTGAGCCGCAGCACCCCAATGAACCCAGAAAAGCAACACCACGCATTGAACAAGGAAATAATCATGAATGCCCTCATTGAACCGTCCAGAAACCTGATTCGCACCGGACAGACAGTCCTGCTGGCAGGCATGCTGGTCTCCCTGGCCGGATGCTCAACCCCGTCGAAGGACTCGACGGATGCTTCCAAGGCGAAGCTCATGTTCGTGCAGATCGCTGACGACCTCAAAGTCGACGCTTCCTCAACGACGTTCCGGCTGGTGGGGGTGAGCCCGCAGACGTTGTACTTTTCAGATCGACCCGTGCGGATCGCCGGCCACATCAAGATGCCCAACTATCTCGAGGAATGGACAACGAAGGCGGGCAAGGACAATTTCAGCGCGAACCCGCCCAACGCCATCCTCTCCGTCTATGAGCCCGGCCAACCGGAGAACACGGTGGTTGTGGTCGAAATCACCAACCCCGTTGTTGACGGTGCAGACCTGCTCTACACCTACAAAGTCATCGAGGGCACGATGCCAGCCGCGGGCGGGGCCACCGCGTTGTTTATCGATCGGATCGGCGTCGGAGGCGGCGTTGGGGTGGGCTACCACGGGGTCGGAGTCGGGCGCCGCGGTCCAGGCGTCCTCTAAAGAGCAATTGTATCAACCACGAAACGCAGGAATCACCAGAATGGAGGCCATGATGATGAACAAGAACTTGCTTAGATTGATCCTCGCCACCGCGTTGATCGGCGCCGGCGGCCGGGCCGATGCCGGTGATCCCGGCCATTACGTTGGCGGCCTGATGGGCACGCGCGACTACTTTGTGCCGCCGGAAGGCTTCTACGCCGCCGTGTATAATTACTTCTACACGTCGGACCGCTACAACGACCAGAACGGCAACAGGACCGGCTCGATCACCATTGATCCTCCCGGCCCCCGCCCGGGAACGACGATTAGTGCGGATGTGAATCTGGACATGTATGTGCTCGCCCCGGCCTTCATTTGGTCTTCGCCGTGGAAAGTGCTGGGCGCCCGGTACGCGGCATACATCACGCCGACTTTCGCCAACAACAACTTTGCCGGGGCGCTCAATCTCTCCCAGGGCTTCGGGGGCAGCGGATCCCAATCCTCGTTTGCCCTCGGCGACATGTTCGTGGAACCGCTGTGGCTGGGATGGTCGCTGCCGCATTGGGATGTGTCCGCCGGTTATGGCTTCTATGCGCCGGTGGGCAAGTACAGCACGGATACGATTGCCGTGCCGGGCGGGAGTGTGACCGTGCCGGACTCGAGCAACGTGGGGCTGGGCTACTGGACCCAGCAGTTTCAAGGCGCGGCGGCGTGGTATCCCATGACCAACCGGGCCACGGCCGTCACCCTGGCGTTGACCTACAACTACAACAGCGAGCAACAGGGCACGGACATCACCTTCGGCCAGATCCTGTGGCTCAACTGGGGAATCAGCCAGTACCTGCCCCTGAAGAAGGACAACTCGCTGTTGTTGGAGGTCGGGCCGGCAGGCTACTACGAATGGCAGATCTCGGACAGCACCGGCGGCCTCGCCGACCCGGATTCACGCACCTCGGTCAGCGGCATCGGCGGCCAGATTGGCGTGACCTATGTGCCCTGGGACCTGATCGTGAACTTCCGCGGCTTCTACGAATACGCCGCCGAGGAGCGCGTCCAGGGTGCTTCCTTCGGCATCAATATCGTCAAAAAACTCTAGCGTGAAAACACCGCCGCGCCAGCCCGACCCCAAGCGGAACCCATTCAACTCAAACCACGGATGAACACAGAACAACTCCGTCTCCCAATAACCCGCCTTGAAACCGGAGCGTCAGCCTCCCTGACTGACGTGGAGCCGTGGCTTCCTGCACGACGGGTCAAAGGTGGAATGACATTCGGACGCGTCCCCTCGGGGGACTGTCGCCATCAGGGCGGCATTTCCGGGCGGCAGGATGCCGCCCTCTGCGCCAGGCCGGGAGGCCCGCCACCACTTTTCAGGCGGGCGCTGAGCGGGATGATGGCGCTGGCCCTGGCGGTGGCCGCGGGCTCCGCGTGCGCCCAACCAAGCGCCGCCGGACCCAAGGCAGATCCGGCCTCGGGGACCGATCCATGGGCGGAACTCCAGGCCGTGGCGGAGGAGGCGTATCTCTACGGGTTCCCCATGATCGTCGGCTACGACGTCCTTCACCAGTTCTTCATTGACCGCGATTCCAAACAGTTCAAGGCCCCGATCAATCAGCTCCACAACGAGGCGCGGGTGTTCACGCCGGCGGATACCGGCATCAGCACGCCCAACAGCGACACGCCGTATTCGATGGCCCTGCTGGACCTGCGCGCCGAGCCGTTTGTGCTGTGCGTGCCGGAAATCGAGGAGACCCGTTACTATGATGTCCAGCTCGTGGACCTGTACTCGGACAACTACGGATACATGGGCAGCCGCACGACCGGCAATGGCGCGGGCTGCTTCCTGATTGCGGGACCCAACTGGAAGGGCGAGACGCCGCCCGGCATCAACAAAGTCTTCCGCTGCGAAACCGAGTTCTGCCTGGTGGTCATCCGCACCCAGCTGTTCAACCCCGGCGACATGGACAACGTGAAGCGCGTGCAGGCCGGCTACAAGGTGCAGCCGCTTTCGGCGTTCCTGGGCAAACCCGCGCCGACCGCCGCGCCCGCGGTGAACTGGCCCGAGTTCAACCAGGCGGCGTTCACGACCGAGTTTCCCAAGTACCTCGACTTCCTTCTGCAATTCTGTCCACCCGTGGGAACGGCGGCGGTGGAGAAGCCGCTGCGCGAGAAATTCGCGAAGATCGGCATCGGGGCGGGTGCCCCGTCGCCACACAAGGAACTGCCAGCGGCGGCGAAAGCGGCCGTCGGCGCCGGAGTGAAGGCTGCGTTAGCCAAGATCGGCGAGACGTGTGAGCACGTCGGAGCGGTGGTCAACGGCTGGCAGATTGGTTCGGCGGCCGGCAGCCGGGAATTCTACAAGGGCAACTGGGCCCTGCGCGCCGCCGCCGCCAAGCTCGGCATTTACGGCAACAGCGAGGCCGAAGCCGTGTATCCCTTCACCCACAGCGACGCCAACCTCATCAAGCTCGACGGCAGCAAGCACACCTACCTGATGACCTTCCCCGCCGGCCAGCTGCCGCCGGTCAACGCGTTCTGGTCCATCACCATGTACGACGCGCGCACGCAGCTGCTGATCGAGAATCCGATCCACCGTTACCTCATCAACTCGCCCATGCTGCCGCAGTTGCGGAAGAATCCCGACGGCTCGCTCACGCTCTACATCCAGCACGACTCGCCCGGGAAGGACAAGGAATCCAACTGGCTGCCCGCACCGGACGGCCCCATGTTCGTCGTCCTGCGCATGTACTGGCCGAAGACGGAGTCACCCTCGGTCTATCCGCTCGGCAAAGGTGCCTGGAAGCCGCCCGGCATCATCCCGGTGCGCAACCTGAACGCGCTCGGGATCAAACGCTTCGGGGACAAATCAATCGAGAACATCGTCCGCACCGACACGCGCTACGGCCATGATGGACTGTTCCACGGGCCGCGCGGCTGGGGCTATTGGAACCACCTTGAATACCCGCGCCCGATCCAGAACCCGAACCTGTGGCCGGACATGCAGTCCACGTATCTCATCGGCACCCTCGCGCTGCCGGCGGGCGCCACGTTGACGCTCAATTACACCTACCCCCATGCGCGCTACTTCCAATTCGCGCTCTACAAGGCGGAGCACGGTACGTTTGTCTCCATTGGACAGGCGTTCGAAGGAAGGGATCTGGAGCCGGACCCCGGTTCCACGAACCCGTTCCGCGTCGGCGCCAATCGCCTCGCGGAAAAGCGCGACTTCACGCTGCGGATCGCGGCACAGGACGAACCCAAGGACGGACAACGTCGCGAGAAGAACACCCTGTATGTCGGCAGCGACGGCGGCGAGTTGATGTTCGTCAGCCGGACGTATCTCGCGGATCAGGGCAGCGACGGCTGCGGTTGGGGGGCGGCATCCTCGCCGGACACAGGCAGCGGCATGCCCACCTACACCGGCACACTGGCCGACGGCACGACGTTGTCGGCCGAGGAGGTGGTGAAGCAGTTCGCCCGACCCATGCCGGCCCCGAAGCCGCCCATCACCGCCGAGCAGTGGGAGATGATCGTGCAGGCCAAGGACAACGATCCCACGCTCGATCCGGCAACGGCGCCGGCGCGCAAGGATCCCCGGTGGGAGAAGTACTGGAACATCAAATACTCCATCCTCGGTGCGTTCAAGACCCCGGAAGAACGCGCCAAGATCCCCTACGCGGGCGCGATCGACGGGGGCGGCGATCCCGAGACGCAATACATGCTGCTGCAACTCTCCCGCAAGTTCGGCCCGGTTTATGTGATGCGGGGCAAGATGCCGACCTTCCCCAACACCTACGCCGGCGCCGGCGGCAGCGGGTTGGAAGTTATGCCCGACGCCCAGACGCAGTACTTCTCGCTGGTCAGCTGCGAAGCCGCCCCCTCGGGCCAGATCGTGGACGCCCTGACCGACATGCAGATCCCGCTGGATGCCGACGGCTATTACACCATCGTTTACAGCCGGAAGGAGGACCGGCCGAAGAACGCCACCGACGAGAACGGCGTGGCGTGGATCGAGTGGAGCCCGCGGGGTGAAGGCATTGCCAGCCCGAAGAACCGGGCGGACTTCGGCATGCTGATGCTCCGCATCATGGCCAACAGCCCGGCGTGGAAACAGCGCCCCGACAACATCACCCAGCCCGGCAGGGAGGAGCAGGTGATGGGGCCGTATTACCCGCGCGGTTATTACACGACGAAAGCGGAGTTCGAGAAGAACGGGAAATGAAACGGAAACCAACGGTTATGAACTGCCATGCATCGGAAACCCGCATTCTACGGAAAGGGGATCTCCAATTGGCGACAAATACCGCGCACAGTCCCTTCTTTTATTTCCCGATGCCGGGGGACACTGGAAATCTTGCGGTTGGCCGGGTTCAGCCAGACCGAATGCGCTCCCCCCTCCCGGTAGAAAACGCAGCCATGTGCCCGAAGGTGACGCTCGAGCTAGCGAAGCTTCATGCCTCGGCGAACTCGATGGGTTCGCGCACGGCATTGGGCGACACGGTTTCGGCTGCCAACTCACGCTGGCATTCCACCACGAGCTTTAGTGCATCGAGCAAATTCGCCTTGGCCTCGGCCAAGGTTTCACCCTGCGAAATCGCGGCGGGCACTTCCTCCACGAAGCAGGTGTACCCGCCTTCTGCGGCAGGTTCGAAAACCGCTGTGAGTTTCATGCCGACAAGCTGCCGCGCGCACGCTGGCATGGCAATCCAGTTGGCGGGTTGGCCAGAATGTTCTACCTGTTCCAGACCTCCAGTCCCCCAATAACCATGAAGAAATCCACGCTTATCATCCTGTGTCTCGGCATCGTCATAGGCATCATTGCCTACAAGCTGCTGTGGACGGTCGCCCAGCCGAAGATCGCGCATCGCGTTGCACAGATTAGCCTGACCGACAACGAAAAGGCCGCCAACGGCCCGCTGCCCGGCGACGTCAGCCTCTGCGCCAAGGAACTCGCCGCCCAACAGGAGATTCCCACGCCGGGCTACTATTCGTCGCTGAACGCCGCCGAGATCACCGATGCACAGCGCAGCGGCATGTTCCCGGCCGCTACGTTTCTCGGTTCGTGGGATGGCTCGAACAAGGTGTTCGCCTGGCGGAGCGAGGATGATTATCAGGCCACGGCCTACATCAACAACCGCAAGCCCGGCGAACTTTACATCGCCGGTGGGGCAAATCCCCCGCTCAAAGGCGAAGTGCCCGCCGGGCCGTTCGTCGCCAAAGCCGACGCGACGACCGGCAAACAAATCTGGCGCACCTACCTGGACAACGCGAACGCCTCCGGCAACTGGCTCGCGGCCGTCAACCTCAACATCCTGCCGAACGGCCAGATCGTGTTCGCCTGGGAAAACAGCATTGCGCTGCTCGACGGCGACACTGGCCGGATCCTGAAGCGCACCACGCTCCCCACGGGCGACACCTCGCCCACCGACTCAAACTACAAGCACGTCACCATTGCGCCGGACGGAACGATCATCGCCAAGAACCAAACCCTCCCGAGCGGTTACGTTGGCCAAGGAACGCTCGCGATCATTAAAGGCGTCCTTGCGGGCTGCAAGCAGCCCAACTCACACCTCGTTGCGCTTGATCCCAAGACACTCGAAATCCTGGATCACGTCCCCTTACCCGAGCCGGTCACCGTGCCGCACATCATCACGATGTTCGAGGGCAAGACCGCGATTTATCTCGGTGCGCCGAGCGGCGCGTTTCGCTACTTCTGGGACCCGGCGGCGAAGAAGCTTTCGCAGGACACCTCCTGGCTGCCCAAGCCGCTCGCCGAGGGTCAGTCCACACCGGATGCGCCCAGTCTTCTCCATGACTGGATCATCCTTCAGGCCAACGGCATCGGGAGCAAGACCACGGCGTCCAGTATCATTGCGGTCCATCAGAAGGACGCGGCGCGGACCAAAGTGATCTATCCGTTCGGCCCGCTCGAGGAGGGCGAGTTCAGCAATGCCCCACCCAAGCCGCAGACCGACCCGGAGAACAACATGATCTACTCGGCCGACTTCGGTGTGAACAAGGTGGCCGGCATCAAGTTCGATCCCGAAACGGGTGACATGGTCTGCACCGTTCCTGCCACATCAAACGCAACGGGCTTCCCGTCAAGCATAGCAACGCCTTCCAATTGCAGCCTAGCGTTGCTGTCACGTCCTGGCGTAACAACGGCGAAGCGCATAGACATGCGCTCGCTCTTGACGCCCGGATATGGCGGTCGGGTGTATTACTCTTCGGGCAAGGGCTTCATCACACTGCAAGTCATGCCGGCCCAGGCGGCCTCGAGTCCCAGCACGGAGTGAGCATCCAGCGTCGAGAGAACAAAGAGGACAGAGCATGAACACGAAACCGAGACCCATCCTTGCAATGAAACTCGCGGCGTTGTTCCTGGCGGGAGTGGTGGCCACCACGCCGCTGGCGCCAGCGGCCGACAAATCCAGCACCTCCTCCGATGCCATCGCAGTCGAAGCCTACCTGTATCTTTACCCCCTCGTGGTCATGGACTACACGCGACGGCAACTCATCAATGTGCCTCCGGGGAAACCGGGCATTGCTGCGCCAATGAACACCTTTGCCGCTGATCCCGCCTTTCCGACACCCGAGATGCATTCGGTGCCGCGTCCGAATTTCGACACCCTGTATTCGCCCGCCTGGGTGGATCTGACCGCCGGGCCGGTTCTGATCACGACGCCCGATACCGATGGCAGGTACTATCTCGCGTCGATTCTGGACATGTGGAGCGAGGTGTTCGCTTCGTTGGGCAAACGCACCACTGGCACGGAAGCGGGGCACTTCCTGCTCACCCCGCCGCGCTGGAAGGGATCCATGCCCGAGGGATTGCCGCAAGGCACGGTCGTCCTGCCGGCACCCACCCACTACGTGTGGGTCATTGGGAGGCTGCAGACTGACGGCGAGGCGGATTTTCCGGCCGTGCATGCTCTCCAGAAAGGCTTCACGCTGACGGCCTATGATGCATCGGGTGCGGAAAAGAAGCCTGCACCGTTCGTTGCGAAGCGTGAGATCGACATGAAGACACCGCCAAACCTTCAGGTGGAAGCCATGTCCGCAGTGGAGTTCTTTGCGACCGCGGCGGAGTTGATGAAACTGCATCCCCCGCACCTGATCGACAGTCCCATTGTCCAACGGATGACGCGGGTGGGCATCGTCGCAGGAAAAAGTTTCGATCCCTCCTCGCAGTCCGGGGAAGTCATCGCGGCGCTCAACGCCGCACCGAAAGCGGCCAAGGAGCTGATGATCTGGAAGTTTCCGCGCATCGGCGAGCAGGTGAATCAGTGGTCGATGAACACCGAATGCGTCGGCACCTACGGCTCCTCCTATGTCAAACGGGCGGTCATCGCACGGTTTGGTCTCGGTTCCAACGTTCCCCAGGACTCGATCTATCCACTCGCCTTCAATGATGCGGATGGAAAACCGCTGGACGGAAACAACAGCTACGTTCTTCACTTCGACGCAGCCAATCTGCCCCCGGTCGAGGCATTCTGGTCGCTGACCCTTTATGACGCGGACGGGTTCCCAGTAGCCAATGTCTTGAATCGCTATGCGGTTTCGAGCTGGATGCCTTTGGCCTACAACGCCGACGGTTCCCTGGACCTTTACATCCAGTCAGAGTCGCCCGGGAAGGCCAAGGAGGCGAACTGGCTGCCCTGCCAGAAAGCACCCTTCGGACTGAACATGCGCCTTTACGCACCGAGTCTCGACGCCGTCGCGGGGAAATGGCACCCCGCCGCGGTGCGAAGGGTGAGAAGCGAAAAACCACAGGAATCCAAACGATGAAGAAACCCACCCTCATCACATTGATTGTTGGCGTTGTTATCGGCGCCATCGCCTACAAACTGCTCTGGACCGCTGTCGCGCCGAAGATTGAGCACCGCATCGAGCAGGCCGGTCTCACGGAAAACGAGAAGGCGGCCAATGGTCCGCTGCCGGGCGACGTGAGCCTTTACGCGAAGGAACTGGCCGCTCAGCAGAAGATCCCCACGCCGGGCTATTATTCGTCTCTAAATGGTGCCGAGATTTCGGACTCCCAACGGAGTGGCTTCTTCCCTGCCGCCACGTTCACCGGTTCGTGGGACGGGCCCAATCAAGTCTTCGCCTGGCGGAGTGAGGATGACTATCAGGCCACGGCCTACATCAACAATCGCAAGCCGGGAGAACTCTACATCGGCGGCGGCGCCAACCCGCCGCTCACGGGTATTGTGCCCGCCGGACCCTATATCGCCAAGGCCGACGCCACCACTGGCAGGCAGATTTGGCGCACCTACGTCGAAAACGCGAACGCCTCGGGCAAGTGGTTCGGTGCGATCAACCTGAACATTCTGCCCAGTGGCAACATCGTTTTGGCGTGGGAGAACAATATCGCCCTGATCGATGGTGACTCGGGCCTGATCCTGAAGCGCACCTCCCTGCCCACCGGCGACACGCCGCCCGAACAATCCAACTACAAGCATGTCACCATCGCGCCGGACGGGACGCTGATCCTGAAGAATCAAACCCGCCCCAACGACTATCCGTATCAGGGCACCATGGCAATCATCAGGGGCGTGGTCGAGGGGCACACCCAACCCAACTCGCACCTGTGTGCCGTGAATCCGGACACCTTGGAACTGCTGGATGACATTTCGCTGCCGGAACCGGCCACGGCACCGTTCATCATTGACAGGTTTGAGGGAAAGATCGCTTGTTACATCGGCGTGAACAGCGGGGCGCTGCGCTACTTTTGGGATCCGGCGACCCAGCAACTGGCGCAGGACAAGACGTGGGTGGCCAGCGTCATGCAGAAGGGCCAGTCGTGCGCCGACGCGCCCACCATGCTGGGGGAGTGGGTCATCCTGCAACTCAACGGTCTGGGCAGCGACACCATGTCCTCAAGTGTCGTGGCGGTTCATGAGAAGGACTCGTCGCGCACGAACGTGATTTTCCCGTTCGGCCAGCTCAAGAAGGGCGAATGGAGCTTTGCGCCGCCCAAGGCCGGAGCGGACCTGGAAAACAACATGATCTACTCGGCCGACATGGGGATCGGCAAACTGGCCGGAATCAAGCTCGATCCCGCCACCGGCGGCATGCAGACCGTGTTCGTGGTGGACGACATGACGACCGCCTTCATGCCATTGATCGGACCGAAGGATAAACGCGTCCTCCTGGCATCCAACATGAAGAAGAACGTCAGCGCTGAACCGATCAAGGCGACCCTCTTCACCGCCAACTACAAGGAACAGGTCACCTGGCGGGATGCCGCGTCGGGCCGGCTGCTGGCCGCGTCAGACTTCTTCGAGCCGATGACCTTTGGTTCACTGCTGACGCCCGGCTATGGTGGCCGGGTGCACTATTCATCGGGCAAGGGTTTCATCACCCTGCAAGTCATGCCGGCAAAAACAAAATGAAAAAATCCACCCTCATCATCCTGATCGTTGGCGTCGGCATCGGCATCGTCGCCTACAAACTGCTGTGGACTGTGGCGCAGCCGAAGATCGAGCATCGCGTGGCCCAGATCCGCCTGACCGACAATGAGAAGGCCGCCAACGGCCCGTTGCCCGGCAACGTGAGCCTCTACGCGAAGGAGCTGGCCGCGCAGCGGAAGATTCCCACACCGGGATACTATTCATCGCTGAACGGCGCGGAGATTTCCGATGCGGAACGCAGCGGGATCTTTCCGGCGGCGACCTTCCTCGGTTCCTGGGACGGCTCGAACAAGGTCTATGCCTGGCGCAGCGAAGACGAGTATCCGGGCGTCTCCTACATCAACAACCGCAAACCTGGCGAACTCTACATCGTCGGCGGCGAATTTCCGACGCTCGCAGACCCAAAACAAGTCGGTCCCTACATCGCCAAGGCCGATGCCACCACCGGCAAGCAGATCTGGCGCACCTACGTCGATAATGCCAACGTGTCCGGCCGCTGGATCGGCAACGCCAACCTCAACATCCTCGAAAACGGCAATATCGCCTTCGCCTGGGCGAACATCATCCTGCTCCTTGACGGGGACACCGGCCTCATTCTCAAGAAGAACACGCTCCCCGCCGGTGAGGCTCCGATCAAGGACGTGAACTTCAAGCACATGACCATCGCGCCGGACCGCACGATCATCATGAAGGATCAGACGCGACCCGTCGGCGAAACCGGTCAGGGCACCATGGCCATCATGGACGGACTGAAAAAAGGCTACCCGTGGCCGAATTCCCACCTCGTCGCGGTCAATCCCGACACGCTCGAAGTCCTCCACGACATCCCGCTGCCCGAGCCCTGCGTTTCGCCGCACATCATCACGACCTTCAACGGCAGGATCTGCATCTACATCGGCATGGCGAAAAGCCTCCGCCGCTACTTCTGGGATCCAGCGACCCGCAAACTCTCCGCCGACGAGTCATGGGTGATCCACCCAATGAAGGAAGGTCAGTCCGCAGCCACCGCCCCCACCCTGGTCGGCGACTGGGTGGCAGTGCAGCTCAACGGGGGCGGCAGCGAGACCGTCGCCTCCAGCGTTGCGATCGCCAATCAGGCCGACGCGAAGAATGTGAAAATCATTTTCCCCTTCGGCGACCTCAAAAAGGGCGAGTGGAGCTTCTGTCCGCCCAAGTGCGGCGCGGACCCCGAGAACGACATGATTTACTCCGCCGACATGGGCATCGGCAAAGTCGCTGGCATCAAGCTGGACCCCGACACCGGCGAAATGAAGACCGCCTTCGTTCTCGACGACATGAGCAACACCTTCCAGCCCTTGATCGGACCGAAGGACCAACGTGTCCTCCTCCTCACCCACATGAAGAAAAACCTGCCGAACGAGCCGGTCAAGCTCGCCTTCGGCACCGAGAACTACAAGGAACAGCTCACATGGCGCGATGCCCTTACCGGCCGGATCCTTGCCCAGTCCGACTTCTTTGAGCCCCTGACCATCAATTCCCTCACCCCCCCGGGATTCGGAGGACGGGTCTACTTTCCGACAGCGGTCGGCAGGAAGTTCTACGTGCTGCAGGTCATGCCGGCGGACACCAAAGAATGAGACCCCATTGAACTGAAGTCGATCCCCATGGATATTGCCCCGGAACATCTGCAATACGGCATTGCCCTGAAGGAAATCGTGTGGAGCGGCACGCTGGTGGGGACCACTTTGGCCATGCACGGACTGGGCATGATCTGGATCCTGCATGTGATCGACCGAATGCAGCATCGCTTTGCCGCCAACCAGTCCTTCACCCGGGGGTTGGCGCTCGTCATACTGGCCAGCTGGCTGATCATTCTGGTTCACCTGGTGGAGGTGGTTCTTTGGGCCGGGTTCTTCCTGTGGCAGGGCGCGCTGCCCAACCCAAGCATCGCCTGCTACTTTTCCCTGATGCAATACACCACGGTGGGCAGCAGCATTGACCTGCCGCTCCAGTGGCGCCTGCTGCAAGGCATGATTTCCATTGCCGGGCTGATGACCTTCGCCTGGTCCACAGCCGTGCTGCTGACGTTGGTGCGGGATTTTCAGGACCAGCAGGTGCAGCTCCTCAATGCGCGAAAGGGCCGGCGGCAAGCGGCCCCCGTCCAACCCGGCGCCGAACACGGCAAACAAAACAATTGAACACGCATGCTCCCAGCGCGGCAGCGCCGCAACCCCTCCCTCTCCGCGGTCCTCCCCATGAACCGGGCCGGGAGTGGAGCGCAGGTTGGCAACCTGCCGTATCGCCGACTGGCAGTCGGCGGCTTGCGGATTGCCAAAAAGCTTGATCTCAAACATCCAAAGGCAAGACTAACCCTATGAACACCCACCGAACCCACCTTCTCTCAAGAATCCCTGGAACCTCCGCCCTGTTGGCGGCGACGTGCGGGATGCTGTTCCTGTTGCCGGCGGCATCGACCCACGCCGCCCCGCCAACACCAGGCGGGGAGCTGAGCGGCGACGTCATCCTGAAGCAGATGTCGGAGAAGCTCGGCGCGGCGAAACAATTCAGCTTCAAGGCCCACCGCACCATCGAACCGGACATGGCAGGCGGCGATGGGCTGGCCGGAATGGCGGATATCACTGTTGTGGTGCGGCGACCGGACAAGATGACCGCAACCGCGACGTTGCCGGGGGACATCCGACGATTCTATTTCGACGGCGCGCATTTTTCCCTCGTCGACGAGGGGAAGTATGTTTATTCGACCGTGCCCCTGGCCGTCTCGCTGGACGAGCTCCCGGCGGAACTGGCGAGGATTTATGGCTTCACCCCGCCCCTGGCGGAATTCCTCGTGAGCGACCTTTACCAGGACCTGACCTGGCGCGCGGCGAAGGTG
>JALOTU010000093.1 GCA_025457725.1 Verrucomicrobiota bacterium | reverse complement strand
CGCTAGAGAGCCGGGCTGCCCAAGGTCTCCAGTTTGCGCCGGACTTCGCGGGCTTCCGGCGTGAAGGGAGGTGCGTTGGTGAGGTAGAGGCGGAAGTTGTGCACCGCCTGGTTGGTCTGACCTCGTTTGTAGGCGATCTCGCCCAGACCGTAGTAGAGCGGGTAGGCCTTGGGGAATTGGAGCAGCAATTCCTCGTAGTCACTGTGGGCCGCGTCGAGGTTGTCGAGTTGAAGGTTGGCGATGGCGCGGTTCAATCGGGCCGGGGCATTGTTGCTCTGCAGTGACAAGGCGAGGGAGAGAACCTCGACCGCGGGCGCCTGGTTGGTCATCTTCAGGAGAACGAATCCCTTGTTGACCAGCAGATTGATGTCGTCCGGGCTGGACGCGAGCTGGTCATTGATGAGGGAAAGACAGTTGGTAAACATTCCGGCGTTCAAGTAGAGCTGGATCGCGGTCGAGACCAGGTTGGTGTTGTCCGGGGTGGCGGCAATGGCGTCGCGGATCACCTGGGCGGTCCGTTCCGGTTCCTTTTTGGCCAGGTAGGCGGCGGCCTCCACGAACACCAGTTCAGTCTGGTTGGTGGACGTCAGATTGAAGCGATCGGGTTCCGAGCGGACGGTCTCCACGATTTCCAGCGCGTCGTCCGGTTTGCCGAGCAGGGCCACCAGGCGGGCGTACCAGATTTGGGGGACGAGGCTGTCGGGCAGAAGTTGGCGTGCCCGGTTGAACTCCAGCAGGGCCTGATGGAACAGGCGCCCCTTCAGGAACACCTCAGCCAGGGCCAGGGTGAAGCGCGGCTCATCAAACAGCCCGTTGGCATTGATCACCTGTTCCCAGCCACGATAGCGACCGAAATCATCCTCGATGGTTTTCGAAATCTTGACGCTGCTGGGCTGGCCGGCCTGCAAATCGGCGTTGAAGCGGAGATTGACATTGGCAGCCACATTGTCCGGGTTCAGGGCCTCCGCCTGGGCGAATCGCGTGGCGGCTTCCTTGAGGTAGCCTGACCGCTGCAACTCCACGCCGTAGGAGTTGAGCGAGCGGGACAACCATGAACCCAGCGATTGTGCCGTCAGGTTCTTCTCATCCCTCAGGTGCAGCTTCTCGATGAGTGGATTCTGCTTTTCCGATGGGCTCTTGGGCTGGCCCAACAGGATGCCTTCCTGGACCTCCTTGACCAGCCGGGAGGCGTCCTTGTCCCAGAACGTCTCGTTCAGGTCCACCACCTGTTGGTCCAGAGGATCGGGCAACAGCTGGCCCGGCGGATAGGGGTGGAGCAGGTTCAGGATGCCCGCCGGGCTTGCCTGAAAGATCTCGAAGTAATAGCCGAAGCTGGGATGGGCATAACAGACCTGGTTGCTCTTGGAAAAGTGCAACATCAGATTCATCAGGCTCTGGTCGAGCACACGGGCCTGCATGTTGGTGGGGGGGGCCACCGGCCAGCGGTCCGGGTAGAGGTCCGCCATCCGCTTGTGGTACTGGGGCAGGGCCAGCAGCCGGGTATTCAGGAGGATGGCATCCGGCCGGTTGCCGCGTTGGACCAGGGCGGATTGCAGCAGGAATTCCCGGGCCGGGTCATCACTCAAAACGACCGTGTTTCCTTCGGGAATCCGACCGGCGATGAGCAGGGCGTAGTCCCGCAGCAGGGTGCTGTTGGTCAGCCGGATCTGCGGAAGACTGTTCAAGGCCAGCCCGATCACGCCGCCAACACACACCACCCAGGTGGCGACAATAATCACGGTTCGGACCGGCGAAGGGCGGGAGCGTCCGTAAGTGTAGTCCGGCTGACCGACGGCTTTCCCGAAGACCACCAGGAAATAACCCGCCACATAGCCGATGACGATGGCCGAAAGATAATAGAACGTCAGAAAAGGCAGCCCCAGGCCGGCATTCCGCGGGCTGACCGGCGGATCGAAGGCAATCAGGATGCAGACCAGCAGGAAGGCGGCATGGACGAGGTGGACGATGAAGGTCGTGAAGACGGACCCTTGCGGACTGAGATCTCCGAAGGACTGGGGCCAGCGAATGGAAATCAGCAGGATGGGAGCGAGGGACCACAGTCCGAGGAGCAGCAGGGTTTGTTTGGGGAACGCGAACAGGACCGTCTTCTGGCTGACCAGGGTGTGCTTGAGGGATTGCCAGAAGCCGATGGGCAGATCCGGGTTGGTGCTGTGCAGCAAAGGCATCAGCAAATAGAGCGAAGTGCCCAGCAGGCCCAGCAACGTCATGCGAAGCAGGAACCCTCCCTCAAAGAACCGCAGGCGTTTCAACCAGACCAGAGCCACCACGTAGAGGGGCAGGAAGCCGATCCCGGCGAAGCTGTTGGCCATGGCGGCCCCGGTCAGGACAGCGGTTTGATAAAGCCAATGGGAACGGCCCGTCAGGCGAAACTCCAGCAGGCAGCGGATCACGTAGGCGAACAAGAGCAGATCGATCATCTCCGGACTGCCCGCCGTGGCGTTCTCCCAAAAGGTCAATTGCAGGCCGCAAATGCCCGCCGCCACCGTCGGCGGCAGCCAGGCCGCGCGGAAGGCAAGCGGTTCGCCCTCCGCCCCCGCCCGGATGCGCTGCTCATGCGTCCGGTTGTGCGGCAGGATCGCCACCGTGCGGACCAGCAGTCCGAGCACGGCCGCGGCGCAAAGCGCGTTGAGCAGGTTCAACGATGCGGGGATCCACGCGGCTGGCAGCAGATGCAGCGGCAGCGTGACCAGGTAATACAAAGGCGCACTGAGATCCGGTTCCCACAGCCAGCCCGAGACGCGTGCGACCTGCTGCACATTGCTGAAGCTTACCCAGGGATTCAGGGTGAGCGAATAGATCACCAACGCACACGCGGCAACAACCCATGGCAGCGTATGGGTCGGAAACCGGCGGATCAACGCGGGAACAGGTCGGGTCATAAGCGAATCTCGGGAACAGTTGACTGGGAGGCGCGCGGGTTGGCAAGCCTTCGTTGGCTGCCCGCCCTCCCTTACGCGCTGTTTGGGATAGAGCGGAGTTCCGCCACGCATTCCACATGTTGTGTCTGGGGAAACATGTCCAGCGGCACGACGCGCTTCAGTTCGTAGCCGCCGGCACACAGCAGCTTCAGGTCGCGCGCCATCGTCGCGGGGTGGCAGGAGACGTAGAGGATTTGCCGCGGTTTGACCTTCAGCAGGGTTTCCAGCGTGATGGGCTGGCAGCCCTTGCGAGGTGGATCAAGCAGCGCCGTGGTGGCGTCGGCTTGGAAATGCGTCAGGAGATCCGGCAACACCTCCTCCGCCGTGCCGGCGATGAACTCGCCGTTGGTTACCCGGTGCGTTGCGGCATTGTTGCGCGCCGCCTTGATGGCCTGCTTGTCGTATTCCACTCCCGCGAACGACTCCACCTCGCCGGCCAGTTCAATGCCGAAGAAGCCCACTCCGCAGTAGATGTCCACCAGGTGGCGGGAGCCGGAGCTGCGCAGCATGGATCGAACGGTCTCGAGCATGCCGGGCAGCAGATGAAAGTTGTTTTGGAAGAACGAGCCCGGCCCGACCTCCCAGTCCTCCGGTGGAACCCGCAGTTCCACCTTGATCCCGCCGCGGGGTGGCGGGTTGTTGCGCACCTGCTGGATCAGTTCATTGAGGTCCGGCTCGGCGATTTTGCATTCCTCGATGTCCTCCACCAACCCGCAGTCGTGGCGGACAAAGCCGATGTTGAGTTTTTGTTCCGGCTTGTTCCACTGGCTCCGGATGAGGATGCGGTTGCGGTAATGATAGGGGGCGGGGCAGGGGAGGACGGATTCCACCAATGCGGGGTCGAACCCGCCGACGCGCTCGAACAAGTCCGCCACCTGTTTGCGTTTATGTTCCAGCTGGGCGGGATACGCGATGTGCTGGTATTGGCATCCGCCGCAGGCAGCAAAATACCGGCACTCCGGCGTCACACGGGTGGGGGAGGGGGAGTTGATCCGGATCAGTCTGGCCCGGGCGAAGGCCTTTTTCACCTCGGTCAATTCGACCTCGACCTCCTCGCCGGTGATGACGAAGGGGACGAACAGCACGAAGCCATCCACCCGCGCGACGCCTTCGCCACCGAAGGCGACGTCCTCGATGCGAACGGTGAGCCGGGATCCAATCTGCAACTGCATCCGCGCAGCCTACGGCTGGAGGGCGAATCGAAAAGGATATTTGTCGGGTCACGGGTGCCTGGTACCGAACGAAAAGGCCCCTTCCCGCGGGGGAAGGGGCCTCCAGCCAAAGCCCGGAGTTCCGGGCAAATCACCGACAGGATTACGGAGCCGTGGTGATCTGGACCCGGAAGTACTGCTGCACATCATCGCGGGTCGGTGTGACGTAGCTGATGGCATTGCCGGTTCCAGGGATCGGGTCGCCCAGGTTCTGCCATCCGAGGCTCAACTCGGAGACCGCCTGGATCTGGTAATTCTTGCCGATTTCCGTGTCGAAGGCGACCTCGGCGGCGGTGTAGATGTGGACCATATCGGCGGCTCCACCAATCTTCTTGCCCTGGGCATAGACGTAACCGTAGGGCACGGCCTGGACCGCGGTCCACGGATCAAGCCCCAAGGCGTACTTGAGCCAGTTGGGCATTCCATCCCCGGCCGGTGTGGCATTGTAAGCGGCATTGGGGTCGTTGATGCCGGTGAAGTACTGCTTCTGCCAGGAATCAGGCAGTTTGTCGTTGTTGGCATCGTCCGTCAGGGCGGCGATGGAGCCATTGAGAATGCCCACCGCGTAGCTCAGGTTATGCACCCCGAAGCTGCCGTCTTCCTCGACGAAGAGGTAGTTGTAGAGGCCCTGCTTCTGCGCCAGGGTCTTGTAATCCGAGTATCCAGTCACGTCGTCTTGTCCGACGGGTGGGAGCAGCATGGCCAGTTTCGTCAGCAGGCCCTTGACTTCCGTCTGGACCCCTTCGATCACGCCGTTGCCGTCATAGTCTTTCCGGGCGAAGTCGAAGGATTCAATTTCACCATGGCACGCGCGGCAGCTTTCCACCAATTCCACTCCGGCTTCCGACCGCATCTTGAACGTGTGGCCACCGACCTCGGTGAAGCCGGTGTCGCCGTTCTCCAGCGGCTGCATATGGCACGCCACGCAGCTTTCCTCGACCGAGGCGTAGTGTGCGGAGCTGGGAATGGACTGGCCGTAGGTGATGGCGTTGGCGCCCACCAGCATGTCTGTCTGCGGGCCGTGGTGCGGGCCGAAACGGTTGTCGACCTTGCCATTCACATACGGGACCGCATCGCGCCGGGAGATGTGGCATTGCATACAGAGCTTTCCGTTGCCGCCTTCGGTGACCACCGTGGGACCGCCCGGCTTGCTTGTGTCCAGCAGGGTCACATCCGCCAGGGAGCGGATCTGGTGCGGATTGTCGCCGTTGTGCAGCGTATGACAGGCCGCACAGGAGATCACCTGGTGCTCCACGCTCACCGCCGGCTTGCCTTCGGCGAAATTGATGAAGCCTTGGGCTTCGTGACACCGGGCGCAGGAGGATCCCGTCTCCTCAACCGAGCGGCCGTGGAGCGAATTGTTGTATTCGGCCGTCTTGTAGTGATGAGTCAGGCTGTCATGGCACTGGGCACAATTGCCCGCGCCCAGGTTCACGGAAATGCTCTTCTTGGTCTGCGTGTAGGGCGGAAGCTCGGACAGGGCGATCGCGGTGTGCACGCTTCCGGCGCCGTGGCAGTTCTCGCATTGCACGTTGGAGACATTCTTCAGCTTCGGATCCATGTGGTCCCAGTTGTTGCTGACGGCGATGGGCGGGAAGGTCCAGCCCACCTGTGCCGCGACATCGTCCCACCCCATGTTGACGGCGTTCGTATTGGCGTCATAGCCCACGACGTGGCAGGAGATGCAGTTCGGATTGAAATGGTCCGTGCTCACGCCGTCGATCGCCATGGTGAACGCCGAGGCGTGGGCCGTGTTCGTCCAGCCCCACTTGTTGGGGGCGATCACGCTGCCGCTGTGGCAGAGCGCGCAGGTGTTGCGACCCATGTAGGTGCCCGCGGTGATCTCCTGGGTCAGCGTGGCCGACCCGCTGGTCGCCGAATTGACCGTGGCCACCACCGTGTAGCGTCCCTGCAACTTGGGGCGAAGCATGGTGCGCCCGGCGACGCGGGAGGCGAATTCGCCGCCGGCACGGTCTTCAATGCCGTAGGGAGGCACGTTGGTGCCCAACGGGCTGTTCTCCAGGGCCACCACCATGCCGTATTCGTTGGTCGCCACAAACGACACGGTCACATTTTCCGACGGGGGCAGGGCGATGTTCACCAACACATCCACGTAGCCCGGCTGTCCCAGGCCAACGGTGCCCAGCCCTCCCGATCGTTGGGCGCCGGTCAGCGAGTAATCCTTGATCTCCTGTGGCGTAAGTGGGCGCAACTGAATGCGGGCATCGAGGTCGGCAGCCTGAAGGGCGGTCGCGGCTCCAAAGACCAGCACCGCAGCACCCAGCCAGCAGCGCGACGCTGTTTTGGTTGACGGGAATGTGTTCATGTTTGTTTTGGCTATTGTGTTGAAGTTAAGAGTTCTCATCCGTAACTCACCGTGCGTTTGCAGAGTGAATGATGACTTGAAGGAGGGCTATCCACCTATTGCCAAAGACCAACCCTAATTTGGCAGCAACCACGCAAGTTGTGAGTAGTAAAAACTTTCAGTTTATTAATGCAAGATTAGCAAAATTAACTGCTCATGTGTCCTCAAGAAGCTGCGTCATTGACGCGGATGGGCTGTCAGCGGGCTGGGCGTCGGGGCTTCCGGGTGGCGTCCGGCGATCAGCGGGATTCCGACGGTGGGTCTGAACGTTTGAGATACTCCAAGGTGGCGAGCTGATCTTGAAGGCGTTGGGCGATCTGCTTGATTCTCTCGCTTTGCTCAAACTGGATCTTCTGGATTTCCTTCATGGCCGCTTCCTGTTCGGCAGCGGACGGATTGTCCGGTCGCGCGCCGCCCAGGCGCTCGCGGGCGGCCCGAAGTCGCTCCTCCGTTTCCTGCACTGCTTTCGCAAGGTCTTTCTGGGTCGCGTCATTCAGAATCTGCATGCCTTCGTCCAGGGAAATGGAGCCGAGATTCGGGATCAGGCGCTTGAGCTCCTTTGTTGTGGTCGGATCCGTCCTGGCAGGAGTGGGGAGGCCGGTCTGGTCGGTTTTCCTGGCATGCCCGACGCGCTCGACCATCCGGCTCAGGTCGGATTCCAAGGCCTCCTCCCAATGCTGGGACAGGCGGGGCATCAGTTCCTTGTTTTCACCGCTGACCACGACGAGTCCGAGAAAGCTCACGGTTGGCTTGTCCAGGTCGAAGGGGCGGAGGCCGTCGAAAGACGCTGCATCGGCGTTTGCCTCAGAAAGGGTATCGTGGCGGGAAACCTTGAGCCTGCCGGCGGCCGTTTCCTCGTAAAGGCCAAGCAACCGGTCCACACGCCCCGCGAACGCTTGCAATGTTTCCGGCGTGGTCGATGGATCGAGCAGGGCGTAATAACGAATCTCCACCGGTTGGGGCAGGTTCGCCAGCACGCTCCGCGTGCCGTCCGACAGCCGGCCGATGGACACGGACGTTGCGGCGTGCGGACCAGCATCCACGATGGAGCCAAAAGGCACCGCCGGCAAAGCCGGCCAGGAGACAGCCCAAAAGGAGCAGGATGATCAACGTCCGGGCATGCTCACGGGCCCCGGATGGGCTTGGGAGATCGACACGACTTGAATAGGTGTGTTTCATCGCATTGGGCGTCGCCAGTACGCCGGCGCTGCCGCACTTTCGCAAACTCGATCGTGGCCTGCGAGAAAAACCGTGCGGGTGGATTCCGCTGTCCCAGCCGGGTTGGTACCCGCCGTAAAGGGCAGGTTTTCCTGCTCTCCGCGGCGTGTTGTCCGGTCCTGATTTGGTGGGGTCACGGCAACGAATGGCGAGCGTTCAGCAATATTTGGATAGCCCATCCAGTTGATAAGGATAGCCTGCTCCCACATTCATTGGCCG
>JALOTU010000092.1 GCA_025457725.1 Verrucomicrobiota bacterium | reverse complement strand
CGGGACGTGCCGGGTCTCCGGATGCCCCATCAACGCGGCGGCCGCCTCCAGGTTTTCGGCCTTGGCCAGGTCCACCAGCACCACCAGGGGCTTTAACTCCAAGGCCAGGGAGGCAAGCCCGGCGCGGTCGTCGGTGACCTTCACCCGATAATCGAGCGCCTCCAGTTTTTCCTCCAATTGGGCCCCGACCACCACCCTGTCATTCAGAATAATCGCCAAGGGTTGAACCATGCTTGGAGAGCTTGAGAAAGCGCCGCTCGTTTGGCAAAGGATTTCTGCCGGAACCCGCCCATTCGAGCCCGTTTCTGCGGCAATCCGCGCTTGACGCCCCGTGGAGGCGACGGATAACGTAAGCGCTAGAACGGTAAAGTTGCAGGGAACGACAGCGTGCCAAGTCGGAAGACTAACCATCTGCCGACTTTTTTGTTCCCCGCAGCCAGCCGTCCCGTAACTTATGAATGCTGATTTAGTCGCCGTATTGGAATACTGGGAGAAGGAAAAGGGAATTTCCCGCGACGCCCTCATCGCCGCAGTCGAGGACGCGCTCCTGCAGGCTGCCAAAAAGGCCGTCGGCCCGGCGCGCGAGCTGCGCGTCACCATCCATCCCCAAACCGGTGACATCAAAGCCTTCGCCCGACTGCTGGTTTCCGATCACGTCGTGTCGAAACACGACCAGATTTCAGTGTTCGACGCCCGCCGGCTCAACCCCGAGGTCAAGGCGGGCGACGAAGTCGAGGTGGAGGTGACGCCGGCGGGGTTCGGTCGCATCGCCGCCCAGAACGCCAAGCAGGCCCTGATCCAGCAAATCCGGAAGGCGGAGAAATCGATGATCCTGACCGAGTTCAAGGATCGCGTGGGGGAAATCATCAGCGGAACCGTCCGCCGGTTTGATCGTTCGGACGTGATTATTGACCTGGGACGGTACGAGGGGTTGCTGCCGCATCATGAACGCGCTCCCACGGAGGAATATCAGGTGGGCGAGCGTCTGCGCTGTTACGTGAAAGAGGTCCGCCAAAGCGCCGCCGGGCCGGACATCATCCTGTCCCGGGCCGACCCCCAGTTCGTGATCAAGCTCTTCCAGCTGGAGGTGTCGGAAATCAACGACGGCACCATCCAGATCAAGGGCATCGCCCGCGAGCCCGGTTTCCGCACCAAGCTCGCGGTCTGGACACGCGACGAACGCGTGGACCCGGTGGGCGCCTGCGTGGGCCTGCGCGGCCAGCGCGTCAAAAGCATCGTGCGCGAATTGAACAATGAAAAGGTGGACATCATCCGATGGGATTCGGATGTCCAGACTTTCATCACCAACGCCCTCGCGCCGGCGCAGCTCAAATCGTTCGACATCGATGAGGAACGGCATCGGGTGAGAATCATGGTCAGCGAGGATCAACTGTCCCTCGCCATCGGCAAACGGGGCCAGAACGCGCGCCTGACCGCCAA
Organism: Verrucomicrobiota bacterium; assembly: GCA_025457725.1. GTDB lineage: Bacteria > Verrucomicrobiota > Verrucomicrobiia > Limisphaerales > DSYF01 > JALOTU01. The sequence goes on along the minus strand of JALOTU010000092.1, from coordinate 6,242 downwards.
ACTGACCGGCTGGCAAATCGACATCGAGCCGGAGAAGGTGATCACGAAGGGATTTGAAGAAAAGGTGGCCGAGGCCATCGAGGCGCTGGCGGGCATCGAGGGAATCACGGCCGAGCAGGCCAATTGCCTCGTTCACCACGGAATGACCCGGCTGGAGGATATCCTGGAGGCGGATCAGGAGGATCTCGAATCCATCCCCGAACTGGCCGCACAGGCCCCAGCCATTCTGGAGGCCGCCAAAGCAGAGGCCGCCCGTCGCACCATTAACATCAACGACGCCCCCGCCACCTAGGGAGGGTGTCGATCACCATGGCCCAGCCATGAACGTTTTCAGGTCATGATCCGCACGCTGGCAGAGCGGCGGCAAAGACCCTTGATTTATGCCGGTTCGCATTTACGAAATCTCGAAAAAGCTCGGCTTGGAGAACAAGGTTGTTCTCGCCAAAGCCAAGGCGCTGGATATCTCCAACGCCCGCGTCGCCTCCAGTTCGCTCGATAAAATCACCGCCGAGTACCTCGAACAGCAACTCATCGCGGAACATCCGGAAATCGCCGCACCCGAGCCTCCGCCGGAACCGACACCGGCCCCGACAGTTCACGAACCCATCGTGATTGTCACCAGCCCGAAGGAACCCGAGGCCGCACCGACCGCCGCCGCCGAGCCAACCTCCCCGGAAGCCACTGAAGCGGCGACTCCGACCACAACCTCCGAGGTTGACGCGACGGAATCCTCCACGGAAGTCACGCCCGCCGCCGAACCTGCCGCGACGGAGGCGGAGGAATCGGTGACAGTGCAGGCAGCGGAGCCGCAGGAGGAGCCGATTGAAGAGGAGGACCAGCCGACGGGCCCGAAGATCGGGGATAAGGTCGGGTTCATCCAGCTGTCCCCCACCCCCCAGCGTCTGCGTCCCCAGGACAAGGCCCGCCAGGAGGCGGAGGCACGACGTCAGCGTGCCGCGGGCGCCAAGACCCAGCCGCGGACCGCCGGAAGAACACAACCCCAAGCCAAACCGACGGCAAAGGCGGAACCCCAGTTCAAGCCGCCAACCACCGGAACACTGATCCATCTCAAACCCCCGGTGGTGATCCGCGAGTTGGCGGAGAAGATCGGCCAGAAACCGTTCAGCGTCATCGCCAGCCTGATGGAGATGGGCATCTTCGCCACCGTCAATCAGGCCATCGACGAACTGGCCGCGCAAAAAGTCTGCGCCAAGTTCGGTTTCCGCTTCGAACTGGAGAAGCGCGACCGCACCGCCAAACCGGTCATCCAGCAGAAGAAGAAGGTTGAACTGGACTTCGACGACAAACCGGAGGATCTCAAACCGCGCCCGCCCGTCGTCACCATCATGGGCCATGTGGACCATGGGAAGACCACCCTGCTGGACGTCGTCCGACAGTCCAACGTGGTGGCAAGCGAAGCCGGCGGCATCACCCAGCACATCGGCGCCTACACCATTTCGTTCCCCCACCCCGAGGACAAAAAACGGCTGCAGCAAATCACCTTTCTCGACACCCCCGGCCACGCCGCGTTCAGTTCCATGCGCGCCCGCGGCGCGGATGTCACCGACATCGTGGTGCTCGTGGTCGCGGCCAACGACGGAGTGATGCCCCAAACCATGGAGGCCCTCAACCATGCCAAGGCGGCCAACGTCCCCATCCTGGTGGCGGTCAACAAGTGCGACATTCCCGGAGCCAACCCCGTCCGGGTCCGACAGCAATTGCAGGAAAAGGAACTCACGCCGGACGACTGGGGCGGCGAAACCATCTTTGTGGACTGCTCGGCGGTCACCAAACAGGGCGTCGACAAACTGCTGGAGATGATCCTCCTGCAGGCCGACCTGCTGGAACTCAAGGCCAACCCGGATCGGCGCGCGATGGGCAATGTCATCGAATCCGGCCTCGAACCCGGCGGCCCAACCGCAACCGTGCTGGTGCGCAAGGGAACGCTAAAGGTGACGGATGTGATTCTGTGCGGCCATTTCTACGGCCGCGTGCGGGCGCTGATCAGCGAGGAAGGCAAACGCATGAAAAGCGCCGGACCTTCCCACGCCGTCAAGGTCCTCGGACTGAATGGGGTCCCCGAGGCCGGACTGGAGTTCATCGTCGTTGAAAACGAAAAGGCCGCGCGCGACCTCGCGGAAAAGCGGGCCCAGGAATTGAAGGCGGACCAACTGGAGGCACGCTCCCGCGTCACCCTGGAAAACCTCTTCGACACGCTCGCCGCCCAGCAAAGCAAGGTCCTCAAGGCCATCGTCAAGGCGGACACCCAGGGTTCCGTCGAGGCCATCGTCAGCGAGTTGGGCAAAATCGAATCGGAAAAGGTGGCGCTGGAGGTCGTGCACAGCGCCGTCGGAACGGTCACAGAATCGGATGTCCTGCTCGCCGCCGCCTCGAAGGCCGTGGTGCTGGGCTTCCACACTCGCGTGGACTCCGGGGTGGCGGAAACCGCCAAACATCACGGGGTCCAGGTCAAACTCTACGCCATCATTTATGAGCTGGTGGACGAAATCAAACTCGCCATGGCCGGCCTGCTGGACCCGATGCTCAAGGAGGTCGTGACGGGATCCGCCGAGATCCGCAAGATCTTCGAACTCTCCAAGGGCGTCCCGGTCGCCGGTTGCATGGTCAGTTCCGGACGCATCGTCCGCGGCAAGGTGCGCGTGCGCCGCCGCAAGGAGGTGATTTACGAGGGCATCACCCAGTCGCTCCGGCGGTTCCAGGATGAGGTCAACGAGGTGCGCGCCGGCATGGAGTGCGGCATTCGCATCGACGGGTTTGGCGATTTCCAGGAGGGCGATCTCATCGAGTGCTACACCCTGGAGAAGGTGGCCCAAACCCTTTGAGCCGCCGCGGGATTTCCCGACGGGAACTCCACCGCGGCTCCCACGGCCAATGGCCGGCCAGGCCCGGAACAACAATTCGCTTATGTCGTCACTCCGTGTCCAACGTGTTCGAGAATTGCTGAAACGCGAAATCGGCGAGGTGCTGCGCCAGGAACTCCCCGTCAGCGAAGCCGGACTGGTCAGCGTCAACGATGTCGAGGTCGCAGGCGACCTCCAATCCGCCAAGGTCTATGTCAGCGTGCTGGGCCGCGAGGACCAGCAAAAACAGGCCCTCCGCCTCCTCCAGGAACACCGCACCCGGGTCCAGGCCCGCATCGGCCGCGATCTGGTCCTGAAATACACGCCGGTGCTCACCTTCGTCCTGGATCATTCCATCGAGAAGGGAAATCGCGTCCTGCAAATCATCGAGGAGCTGGAACAACAGGACGGCGACCCGCCCACGTCACCTTGATGAGCTCACAACCCAAAATCATCCGCAAACTGATCGAGTCCATTCGCGCCCACCAGACCTTCTGCGTCGTGGGCCACATGCGGCCGGACGGCGACTGCGTCGGATCCCAGCTGGCCCTCACGCTCGCCCTTCGCAATGAGGGCAAGGACGCCCTCTGCTGGAACCAGGATCCCCTCCCGCAAAAATACCGGTTCCTGGATCCGGACCGGATCATCGAGCAGCCCAAGGCGGGAAAAAAGTTTGACTGTGTCATCGCCACCGACGCCGCCACGTTCGATCGCCTGGGCTCGGTGGGGGAGTGTGTGCAGGATCGACAGGTGCTGCTGAACATCGATCATCACGAGAGCAACACCCGCTATGGCGATGTCAATTGGGTGTCCGCCAAAAGCCCGTCCACCGCGGAATTGATCTACCGCCTGCTGCGAGCCGGGCGCTTCGCCATCACCAAACCCATGGCGGATTGCCTGTTCACCGGGGTCTCCACCGACACGGGCTCGTTCCAGTACCCCACCACCCGGCCCGCCACCTACCATGTGGCCGGCGACCTCGTGGCTCGCGGCGCCAACCTGGCATTGATCTGCGATGAGGTTTACCAGTCCTACCCCCTCTCCCGGGCCCGACTGCTCAAGCATCTCTACAGCACCTTCCGGCTGACGGACAACAACCGCATCGCCTACTTCTGGTTGAAAAAGAAGGATTTCACCCGCACGGGAGCGGAAAGCGCCGACACCGAAGGGTTGATTGATCATATCCGCGACATCGAACCGGTCATCGTCGCCTGCGTTTTCGAGGAGGTGGAACCCGAGCTCACGCGCATCAGCCTCCGCAGCAAAAGCCACCTGGTGAACGTCAGCACCATCGCGGCCCAGTTCGGCGGCGGGGGCCATTCCGCCGCCGCCGGGGCCACCATCCCGGGAAAGCCGCTCTCCGTCCAGCGCCGCGTCGTGGCCGCCATCCGCCGCGTGCTCCAGGAAACCCACCAAACCCAATGCAAGAACTGACCCCCCTGGATGGCGCGCTGCTGATCGACAAACCCGCCGGCCCCACCTCCCACGATGTCGTGGATGCCATCCGGCGACGGTTCCGGATCAAGAAGGTCGGCCATTGCGGCACGCTGGATCCCAACGCCACCGGCCTGCTGATCATCGTGCTCGGCCGCGGCACCAAACTCTCGGAACGGCTGATGTCCGATGACAAGGTTTATGAGGGCACCGCCAAACTCGGCGAAACCACCTCCAGTTACGATGCCGATGGCGACCTGACCGCCTCCCTGCCCGTTCCCCCGTTTACCCTCGATCAACTCAACGAGTCGGCGGCGGAGTTTGTGGGCGACACGCTGCAAACCCCGCCCATGGTCTCCGCGATCAAGAAGGACGGCGTCCCGCTCTACAAGCTCGCCCGCAAGGGCATCGAGGTGACGCGGGAACCCCGGTTGATTCATGTCTATTCCTTCCGCTTCAGCCATTACGCCGAACCCCTGGCCCAGTTCCGGATCGCCTGCACCAAGGGCACCTACGTTCGCAGCCTCGTCCACGACCTGGGACAGAAACTCGGCTGCGGCGCGCACCTGACCGCCCTGCGCCGCGCCAGCTCGGGAAAGTTCGATGTCGCCGACGCCCGGCCTCTGGAGGAGGTGCTGCAACTTTCGGAATCGGATCTCAAATCCCTGGTGATCCCCTTCCTCAAATTAACCGCCGCCGGCTGATCCTCACACCCCCAACCGCTCATGAAGGTCGCCCGATCCGCTGCTGAACTGGCCGTCCCGGGGCGCAAAGCCTGCCTGGCCATTGGCTTCTACGATGGCGTTCACCTGGGACATCAACAGATCATCCGCCAGGCCAAGGGCGATGCGGAACAACACGACGCCATTTCCGTCGTGGTCACCTTCGACCGGCATCCCGCCTCCCTCGTGGCGCCCGATCGCGCCCCCGCGCTCATCCAAACCACCGAGCACCGGCTCCGCACCCTGCAACAGCTTGAACCGACGGCGGTGCTCCTGCTGCCGTTCGACGACGCGCTGCGCAGACAACCCGGAGAGGTCTTCATTCGCCGCCTGCACCAGGAGCTGGGCGCCATCCATAGTGTGTGCATCGGCGCGAACTTCCACTTTGGCTATCAGCGCTCGGGGAACGTCGCCCTGCTGCGGGACTTGGGCAGGGAACTGGGATTCCAGGTGCACGGCATCAACGCCGTTTGCCTGGGCGGGGAGGCCATCAGCAGCACACGCATTCGGGAAGTGATCCGTTCCGGGGACCTGGCGGCCGTGGGGGAGATGCTGGGCCGCCCCTACTCCATCGCCAGCCCCGTGCGCCACGGCGATCACCTGGGCCGGCAGTTGGGCTTTCCCACCGCCAACCTCGACGTCGCCGGACTCGCCCTCCCCCCGCATGGCGTCTATGTCGCCCAGGCCAGCCTGGATGGAAAACGACACCATGCCGTGGTCAATGTCGGTCAACGGCCCACCGTCACTCCGACGGGCTCCCCCACCCGGCTCGAAGCCCACCTCCTGGACTTCGAGGGGGACCTCTACGATCAAGAGCTGGAGATCATCTTCGTCGGCCGTCTCCGGGAGGAACGCCGTTTCAATTCACGCAGGGAACTCCAGCAGCAAATCCAAAAGGACGTTGCCGAGGCTCGCCGACAGCTCCGGTGACACACTGCCACCGCACCCCACCACGGCAACACCCACCCCTCCGCGTCAGAGCCCTTCTCCGCCAGGCGAAACCCCGAAAACCTCGGGCCGGTTTTGAACACCATGACTGGCGCCTTTGTCTTTCTCTGACTAGGATTTACAACAAATGAGCGCAAGTATTCAGGCGATAAACGCCGCCGTACAGGAAGGGGGCGCGTTCGTGCGTCCGTTGATGAATGAACTGGGCAGGGTCATCGTCGGCCAGACGTATCTGGTGGAACGCCTCGTCATCGGGATGCTGGCCAACGGCCACGTG
>JALOTU010000091.1 GCA_025457725.1 Verrucomicrobiota bacterium | reverse complement strand
CGAAGAGAAGCGCCACTTGAATGGTGTGGTGAATGTGCATGGTGACCATGTCATTAAAACCACAGTCCCCCCTCGGAATCAAGGCACAACGCGCGGCAAGGCAGGCGATTCCCCTCAGTCGCCCGCGCGTTGGGTTCGATCGCTCCGTCGGAGAGGAAGAGCTTGTCCCGGGACGTTCGCGCATGGCACCCGCGAACCTCCAGACCCAATTTGTGTTGCCTAAGCAACACGAACTGGGTCACGCAGTTCTTGGAGAGATCGCGGGAGCTGCGATAGCAGTCAAGACCCTAATCCCTTGGGTGCAGGATGCAGGAGGTCAGGGATGGAAGGGCCAGAATCTGGGAATGAAGATGGTGGAGAGCACGCAGAAGATGACGATCAGGGGCAGTCCCACCTTGAGGAAATCCGTGAATTTGTAGCCGCCGGCGGTGTAGACCATGGTGTTGGTCTGGTAACCCACGGGGGTCGCAAAGCTGGTGGACGCGGCGAAGGTCACGGCGATCAGGAACGGCTTGGCGTCGACCCCCAGCGTGTCGGCGGCACTGATGGCCACGGGGGCGAGCAGCACGGCCGCGGCGTTGTTGCTGATGAACTCGGTGAGCACCGCCGTCATGATGTAAAGCGTCACCAGCATGACCATCGGCCCGGAATCGCCCACGAGGCTCAACACCTGTGTGACCACCAGATGGGCCGCCCCGCTCTTCTCCAGGGCGAGGCCCAAGGGTATCACTCCGGCCAGCAACACGATCACCCGCCAATCCACTGATCGGTAAACGTCGTCGGGCCGCAGGCAGCGGGTCAGGACCATGGCCACGCAACCGATCAACGCCGCGGCGGCGATGGGCAGGATCTTCAGCGCGGCCATCACCACCACCAGGACGACGATGAGCAGGGCCAGGGGCGCCTTGCGTCGGTTCAAGGTCACGTCCCGGCGCGGCTCCAGCAGCACCAGGTTGGCATCCCGCCGCAGCGGTTCGACCTCCTTTTTCCGTCCCAGGAGCAGCAAGGCATCGCCGGGTCGCAGCCGGGTTTCGACGAGCTTCTTTCGAAGCACCTGCCCGCGCCGATGGATGGCCAGGACGATGGCCTTGTAACGCCAATGGAAGTCCAGTCCGCGCAGCGTGCGGCCGATGAGGGTGGAACGGGGCGGCACCAGGGCCTCGACCAGTTCCATATCCTCGCCGCCCAGGCGTTTGTCCTGCAGCTTGAACTGCGGTTCGATCTCGAGTCCCACGCTGTTCTTGAGCTTGAACAGATCCTTGACGAAACCGCGAACGAGCAGGATGTCGCCGGCATGGAGCGGATCATAGAGGGGCGACCAGATTTTGTGGTCGCCGCGCAGGATTTCCAGCACCGTGATATCGTGGCTTTCTCCCAGCTGGGCATCGATCACCGTCTTGCCGATGAGTCTGGAGTTTGGCAGCACCCGCAGCTCGGTGATGTATTCCCCCAGGCCGTAGGTGGCCACCAGTTCCCCCTCGCGACGACTGGGCAGGAGCCATCGGCCCACGGTCAGAAAGTAAACCAGTCCCGCCGCCACCATCACCAGGCCGAGCTTGGTGAAGTCGAACATGCCGAAGCTGCCGTGGCCGGATTGCTCGGAGATGCTGCTGACCAGCAGGTTGGTGGAGGTCCCGATGAGGGTGCAGACGCCGCCGAACTGGGAGGCGAAGGAAAGCGGGATCAGGAGCTTGGAATTCGGGATCTTCCGGCTGGCCGCCGCGCTGAGCACCAGCGGGAGCAGCACGGCCACGGCGGCCGTGTTGTTGATGAACGGGGAGACCAGCGCGGTGAGCAGCATGACCAGGATCAGGAGCGAGGTCTCGCTTTTGCCGTGGAGAATGAGACGTTGTCCCACCGCCGCCAGCGCACCGGTGCTGTTCAATCCCGCGCTCAACACGAACATCGCCGCCACCGTGATGGTGGCCGGGTTGCTGAACCCTGAAACCGCCTCCTCGGGGGTTACCAAACCCGCCACCGCCAGCGCGCACAGGATGATGATCGCCACCACGTCCATGGACAGCACCTCCGTGGCAAAGAGGAGCATCGCCGCCGCAACAATGAGCAGGACGATCAGGATATCCATTGGTGGCAGGTTAATTGCCTCATTCACTGCGGCAGCGCGAGGAAAAACAGCCCTGCAGCGCACGACGTCCGAAGTCCTTTCCGTGGAACGACTCGTCACCCCGTCGACTACAGGCTGGAGTGGCGCACCGCTGATCCGGCGGTCCTGGAGCGCACGAGGTGACGAGTGCCCGGGGCGCCCGAAGGTAGAATGAGAGCCGCTCGTGGTGCGCCAATAATCCGTTGACAGTGTCGGGGGGCCGGTCTTAGTTTCTGGGTCATCGACTGAGTATGGCTGAAAACATCCCCAACACACCGGCAGGAGCGGTCCCGCCCAAGAAGGAAACGGGCAAGGTTCAACCCAAGAAAGAAACCGTTCGTATCACTTTGCCGCCCAAACCTTCCGCGGCGCCGACCATCAAACTGCCGACGCTGCCTCCCGGAGGTCCGGGAGCGGCCGCAGGCAAACCGGCAGCCGCACCGGCAGCCGCACCGCGCGCCGCCGCTCCGGCAACGACCGCCGCAGCGCCCCGCGCCGGGGCGGCTGGAGCGCCGCGCGCCACTGGTGCCACCCGCGCCCCCGCCCGCTCCGCACCACAGCCACGCAGCGCCCAGGCCAATCAGACGGATTCCCTGCTGACGATTGTGGCGGCGGTGGTGGGCTTGATCGCCGTGGGTTCATCCGTTTATCTCGCCTTCATCATGTAATCACCGATCCCCTGGTTTGACGGGATCACCAACCAGAGCTATCTCCTGTTTCACATGGCAGCTGCAAACATTGTTAATCTCACAAAGGCCAACTTCGCCTCCGAAGTTCTGCAATCCTCCACACCCGTCCTGGTTGATTTCTGGGCGGAGTGGTGCGGCCCCTGCAAAATGATCGCCCCCTTGCTCGACGAGCTGGCCGGCGAATACGACGGCAAGGTTAAGATTGGCAAAGTGAACATCGACCAGGAACAGGGTTTGGCCACCGAATACGGCATTCGGGCCATACCGACCCTGCTGCTGTTCAACAAGGGCGCGGTGGCTGAACAGATCGTGGGCATGAAGAGCAAGAAGGACCTGGCGGCGAGTTTCGCCAAGGTGACCTCCTAGCCGCACCCGAATCGGCGGAATGCCGGTGCATCCATTCAGGCTGTCGCGGACAACCAGCCTGTGAAAACAAAAACCGCATGCTTTCGGAGCTGTCATCCTTCACTCGACGCCTCGCCCGGTTCATCACGAACTCGGGCGAGGCAGCCAGGACTGAACCGCAGGTCGCCCCGGCAGAGACGTTTGCCGTCCTGGCCTTGGATTTGTTCCGGCTGCAGTACTCCCTCAACGTCCCTTATCAGGCTTTGTGTCGCGCGCGGGGCGTCCGTCCCGACACCATCCATGACTGGCGGGACATTCCGGCAGCATCGACGTCGGCCTTCAAGGAATTCGAGTTTTCCTGCCTGCCGAAGGACGAGCAGACCGGCGGTTTTGAATCCAGCGGGACCACCCGGACCGTGCGGAGTCAGACTTTCCATTCGGCCGAATCATTGCGCGTTTATGAGGCCTCCCTGCTTCCCTGGTTTCGGCGGCATCTGCTTCCGGAGATCCCCCGGAACCCGCCCGCCGGCCAGCCGGGCCTGGCGTTCCTCTCCCTGACCCCCTCGCGTGCCGACGCGCCCCGTTCTTCGCTGGTGCACATGCTGGACGTCGTGTCCCGGCAAGGCTGGTTTGCGGACGCGCTGTTCGCGGGCCAAACGGACGAGGACAGGGGCTGGATTCTGGAGCTGGATCGGATCCATGCCTGGTTGCATGGGGTAATTCAGAAGCGGAGCCCGGTGCTGCTCGCCGGAACGGCCTTCAATTTTGTTCATCTCCTGGACGCGTTGCAGGTCCGCAACCTCAAGCTTCGCCTGCCTGCGGGATCGCGCATCATGGAAACCGGAGGTTACAAGGGCCGTTCCCGTGAACTGACCCGGGAGGCGTTGCATGCCGGGCTGGCCCGCAGGCTCTCGGTGCCGCCAGAATACATCGTCACGGAATACGGCATGACTGAACTCGGCTCGCAAGCTTATGACCACGTGGCGGGCGAATCCCCGGTCGACCGGGCCCTCCGCTTTCCGCCGTGGGCGCGCGCCCTGGTGGTGTCGCCGGAAACTGGCACGGAAGTCCCGGAGGGCCAGGCCGGACTGGTGCGCATCCTGGACCTGGCCAATGCCTTCTCGGTGCTGGCCGTGGAAACCGAAGACCTGGCACTGCGTCGGGAACACGGGCTGGAGCTGGTTGGCCGTCATCTTGAATCAGAACCCCGCGGATGTTCCTTGATGGCCGTATGAAATCGCTGCTGAACCTCCCGCAATGCTATCTGGCCGACCTGCCCGAGGAGGCGGAACACACCCCCGCCCTGGTGACCGAAGCCTGGCTGGCCGTGCAACGGAACCGCGAACGGCATCTCGCCCCCATGGGAACGGATGTCGTCATCCGAGTCGTGGCCGGTGCCGCGCAGTTGTGGCTGGAAGCGGATTCGCCCTTCATGCGAGCAGCACTGGAGTTCGGCCCGCAGGAGCTGGGCTTCTCGAGGCAGACCCTGGAGGCCGGACTGCGGGAGCTGTTCGGATCGCTGACCGCTCCGCAACTGGAGGCCTGGATTGAACAGGACCTGGGACATCCGCGGCGCCTGGATGAGTTCTGCGCCTCCGCGGTCGAGCGGGGTTCCCGGCGGCGATCCCGCGCGGTGGGACCACGCACCCTGGCGCATGTCACCGCCGGCAACATCCCGGCCTCCGCCGTGCTGAGCCTGACCGCCGGGTTGCTGGTTCGATCCGCCCAATTCGTCAAATGTGCCACCGCCCGCTCGCTCATTCCCAGGCTTTACGCCCACTCCATCCGCGAAGTGAGCACACCATTGGCCTCGTGCCTCGAACTCGCGGAATGGCCTGGCAAGCGGGAGGATCTCCTGCTTGCCCTGATCGATCCGGCTGAATGCGTGACCGCAACCGGAACGGATGCAGCCGTGGCGGCAGTTCGACAACACGTGCCTGTCAACAAGCGGTTTGTCGGCCACGGCCACAAGGTCAGCCTGGCCTACGTGGCCAAGGAAGACCTTACCGCAGGCTCCCTGCCCCAACTGATCGAGGCCTTGGCCGGGGATGTCTGCGCCTGGGATCAGCTGGGATGCCTTTCCCCGCATGTGATCTACGTGGAAGCGGGCGGGGCGATCGGTGCCGAGCGCGTGGCCGCGGGGTTGGCTGAAGCACTGGCCCGCATGGAGGAAACCTATCCACGCGGTCCGCTCCCGGAAAAGCAAGCGGCCAACATCCGGTCTCGCCGCTCGCTTTATGAGATCCGCGCGGCGCACTCGGAGGAAACGCGCCTCTGGCAGAGTCCGGCGTCCACGGCATGGACGGTGGTTTATGAATCGAACCCCCGGTTTCAGACCTCGTGCCTGAATCGTTTCATCTACGTCAAGGACGTGGCCGATCTTGAGGCGGCGTTGCAGGGGGCGGATGACGTGCGGGGTCGGGTCTCCACTGTTGCCCTGGCGGCCTCCGGCGCGCGCGCCCCGGAATTGGCCCGGGGTCTGGCGGATTGGGGGGTTCATCGCATCTGCCCTGTGGGGGCCATGCAAAAGCCGCCGGTCCTCTGGAGGCATGACGGCCGGCCCGCGCTCGGGGAGTTGGTGCGCTGGACGGACCTCGAGGAGCCGTGAGCACGGCGCTGAATTCAACCCGCGACGGACGCTGGAGACTTTATGAAAATGGAACTTCGCAAGACCTTTCAATTCGAGGCCGCCCACCTGCTTCCGCACCTGCCCCGGCATCACAAGTGCCGGCGGCTGCACGGGCACAGCTTCCAGGCGGAGATTGTGGTGGCGGGACCGTGTGATCCGAAACTGGGATGGGTGATGGACTATGCGGACATCAGCGCGGCCTTCCGCCCCCTTTGGAAACGCCTCGATCATCGGTATCTGAACGACCTCCCCGGCCTGGAGAATCCGACCAGTGAAAACGTGGCTGCATGGATCTGGAAACGGCTCAAGCCAAGACTGCCGCTTCTCACCGAGGTGATCGTGGCTGAGACCTGCACCGCGCGCTGCGTGTACCGCGGCCCGGCCTGAAACACGTGTCTCCGGCGTGAAGACTTCACACCGCGAGTGAGCACCGCCGATTGAGCCGATTGAGGGTTGTTTCAACCGGCGCGACCGGGTTAAGGTCGGGGCCGGAGGAGATGAGAAGCATGCAAGAGCTATTAGAGAAGACCTTTTACGGAAACACACTGGAATCCTGGGCCATCGCCGCTGGCTTCACGATCGCGGTATGGCTGGCGTTGTTCGTGGTGCGGAAGATCGCGGCAAGCGCCGTCAACCGGCTGGTGCAGACGACCGCCCTGGCTTGGGACGACGTGCTCGCGGCCGCCATCCCCCGGACGCACGGCCTGTTTCTCCTGTCGCTGGCCCTGCTGGCCGGCGCGCAGTGGCTGACCCTGAGTGAAGTTGACCAGCAATGGTTGCGGAAGATCGTGGTGGTGGTGGCTTTGGTCCAGGTAGGACTCTGGGCCACGTGCGCGGTGACGTTCTTTGTCACAACCTACCGCGAACGCAAGCTGAAGGAGGATCCCGCCAGCGTCACCACCATCGGAGCGCTCGGACTGCTGGCACGATTGACCATCTGGATCCTGGTCGCGTTGCTGGTGCTTTCGAACGCCGGGGTGGAGATCGCCCCGCTGCTGGCCGGACTGGGCGTGGGCGGCATCGCGATCGCCCTGGCCGTGCAGACCGTGCTCAAGGATCTGCTCGCCTCCCTGTCCATCATGTTCGACAAGCCGTTTGTGGTGGGCGATTTCCTGATGGTGGGAGACATGCTCGGGGCGGTCGAACACATCGGGATTAAGACCACCCGCGTTCGCAGCCTTTCCGGCGAGCAGCTGGTCTTTTCCAACAACGACCTGCTGGAAAGCCGGATCCGCAATTTCGGACGGATGAAGGAACGCCGGGTGGTCTTTCCGTTGGGGGTGACCTATCAAACGCCGCGGGACAAGCTCGCCAAGATCCCGGGCATCATCAAGGCGGCCATCCTATCGCAGGAACGCACCCGGTTCGATCGCTCCCATTTCAAGGCCTACGGCGACTTCTCGCTGAACTTTGAGACGGTTTATTTCGTGGGGGTGCCCGACTTTAACACCTACATGGAGATCCAGCAGGCCATCAACCTGCGCATCCACGAGCAGTTCGAGAAGGAAGGCATCGAGTTCGCCTATCCCACCCAGACCCTGTTCCTCAATCAGCCGAAAGCCTGAGCTGAAGTCCGAGCATTCGACCTCCGGCATCGTTCACGCGACACGGGGCCCAAACGCAAACCGCCCCGGTTTCCCGGGGCGGTTGCGTGAACCCAACATGGGGAGGGGAATCCTGCCCCGCATTGAGAAATGGCTTACTTCTTCGCGGCGCGCTTTTCCTCGATCGCCGCCTGTGCGGCCGCCAGACGGGCCACCGGCACGCGGAACGGTGAGCAACTCACGTAGGCCAGGCCGATCCGGTGACAGAACTTCACCGAATCCGGATCGCCACCGTGTTCGCCGCAGATGCCCAGCTTGATGTTCGGACGGGTCTTGCGGCCCTTGGCCACGGCGATCTCCATCAACTGGCCGACGCCGGTCTGATCCAGCGTGGCGAACGGGTTCTTCTTGAAGATTTCCAACTCCGTGTAAGGCAGGAGGAAATTGCCCATGTCATCGCGGCTGACGCCCAGCGCCGTCTGCGTGAGATCGTTGGTGCCGAAACTGAAGAACTCGGCCGAAGCCGCAATCTCGTCGGCGGTCCACGCCCATCTCCGCCATCACTTCCTTGGCGACGCGATGCACGATCTCCACCTGGAGATCCAGCTCGCGCTTGAAGCCGACGAGCGGGATCATCACCTCAGGTTTCACCTTGATCTTCTTGCGGACGACCAGTGCGGCGGCCTCGAAGACGGCGCGGGCCTGTGTCTCGGTGATCTCGGGGTAGGTATTGCCCAGCCGGCAGCCACGGTGGCCCAGCATCGGATTGAACTCGTGCAACGCCTTGACGCGGTTGGCGATGGTCTCGGGCTTCACGCCCAGCTTCTTCGCCAGCTCCTTCTGCGATTTGGCATCGTGCGGCAGGAACTCGTGCAGGGGCGGGTCCAGCAGGCGGATGGTGGCCGGCAGGCCCTTGAGCGCCTCGAAAATCCCCTTGAAGTCGCTGCGTTGATACGGCAACAGCTTCTTGAGCGCCTTGCGACGGTCCTTCTCGTTGTCGGCGAGAATCATCTCGCGCATGGCGTCAATGCGATTGCCCTCGAAGAACATGTGCTCGGTGCGGCACAGTCCGATGCCCTGCGCGCCGAACGCGATGGCGTTTTCGGTTTGCTCGGGATTGTCCGCATTCGTGCGCACCTGCAGTTTCGTCGCCTTCGAGCACCAGGCCATGAGCTGCTGGAAGCTCTTGAACTTCTCCGTCCTTTGCGAGGCCTTGTTGCCGTGAATCATGCCCGTGATGATCTCGGAGGGCTGCGTCTTGAGCTCCCCGCCGTAGACCGTGCCGGAAGTGCCGTCAATGGACATGAAGTCGCCTTCCTTGAAGGTCTTTCCGGCCACCTTCACCGTCTTTTTGGCGTAATCGATGTCCAGCGCCGCGGCGCCGCAGATGCAGACCTTGCCCATCTGGCGCGCCACCAGTGCGGCGTGGGAACTCACCCCGCCCTTGGCGGTGAGGATGCCCTCGGCGGCGATCATGCCGCGTAGGTCTTCGGGCGACGTCTCGTTGCGCACCAGCAGCACCTTCTGGCCCTTTTCAGCCGCGGCCGCTGCGCGGTCCGCGTTGAGATAGACCCGGCCGGAGGCCGCGCCCGGACCGGCGGGCAGCCCGCTGGCCAGCGCCTTGGCCTTTTTCACCTCGGCCACGTCAAACACCGGCGCCAGCAGCTGGTCGAGCTGATCGGCCGGATTGCGCAGGATGGCGGTCTGCCAGTCGATGAGCTTCTCCTTGCACATGTCCATCGAGAACTTGAGCGCGGCCATCGCGGTGCGCTTGCCGTTGCGGGTCTGGAGCATGAACACCTTGCCGTCCTGAATGGTGAACTCGAAGTCCTGCACATCCTTGAAGTGTTTCTCCAGGGTGGTGCGGATCTGATCCAGTTCCTTGTAGGCCTTGGGCATTTCCTTCTTCAGCCGGGCCACCGGCTCGGGGGTGCGCACTCCGGCCACCACGTCCTCGCCCTGGGCGTTGATCAGGAACTCGCCGTAGAACTCCTTCACTCCGTTGGCCGGGTTGCGCGTGAACGCCACGCCGGAACCGGAGTTCTCGCCCGTGTTGCCGAACACCATGGCCTGCACGTTGACCGCGGTGCCCCACTCGGCGGGAATGCCGTACTTGCGGCGATAGACAATCGCGCGGTCGTTCATCCAGGAACCGAACACGGCGCCCACGGCGCCCGTCAGCTGCTCCCACGGGCTGCTCGGAAACGCCTTCCCGGTGCGGTCCTTCACCAGTTTCTTGAACTGGACGATGATCTCCTTGAGATCCTCCGCCGTCAGTTTGGAATCCTCGATGTCCTTCCTGTACTTCCTGTGCTTGAAGGACTCCATGACCACCTCGAACGGCTCGTGGTCCTCGCCCGCGCGCTTCTGCACACCCAGCACCACATCGCCATACATCTGGATGAACCGGCGATAGCAATCCCAGGCGAACCGCGGATTGCCGGTGGCCTTTTCCAGCGCCACGACGGTTTCGTCGTTGAGACCGAGGTTCAAGATGGTGTCCATCATTCCCGGCATGGAGTCACGCGCACCGGACCGCACTGCGACCAGGAGCGGAAACTGGTTCGCATCCCCGAACTTGTAGCCCATGATCTTCTCGAGCTGGCCGATCCCGTTTTCGATCTGCGCCTGGAGACTCGAGGGATAGGTCCGCTTGTGGGCGTAGTAGTAGGTGCAAACCTCGGTGGTGATGGTGAAGCCCGGGGGCACCGGCAGGCCGATGCGGGACATCTCCGCCAGGTTTGCGCCTTTGCCGCCCAACAGCGGTTTCATTGATCCATTGCCGTCGGCCTTTTTGTTGCCAAACGAATACACGTATTTGGTAGATTTCGATCCTTTAACCATAGAATGATGTAAGTGTCACAGTCCTTAGTTTTCTTCGGAAAAGCCCTCAGAAATAGTAAGCAATGCTAACAAGCTCAGAAGCGCTGTCAACGCATGTTTGCCGCAACCGCGGATGCCGGGCGACGGACGAGGGCATCGCTGTTTCCTGCCTGTCGGTTTCCCCCGCCCCTTCGGACGGGGGGGGCACCTGGTGCCCTGCGGCCCTGTACTGGCCCTGCAGCAGGCGGAACTGCGCCCGCGGACGAGACGGAGGTGATTTTCTGCGTGATTTTTGATTCCGCCCAATCTTAACTGTCGGCATGACATTCTGGTTGCTTGCTGGGCTGCTGCTGCTTTGCGTCGCGGCTCTTGGATACCGGCAGGGTGCGATTCGTGTGGCCATGTCCTTCCTGGGCATCCTGTTTGGGGTTTGGCTGGCCGGACCCTTGTCCGGGGTTGTGTTGCCACTGCTGAAGCCTTTGGGGGTGAAGCATCCGCTTGCGTTGTGGTTCATTCCGCCGTTCATCGTCTTTTGCGCCATCTCCGCGCTGTTCAAGACCGGCGCGCTTTTTCTGCACAAGAAGGTCGAGGTCTATTTCAAGTACCACGCCGGCGACCTGCGGCTGGTGCTGTGGGAGCGGTTGATGGCGAGGCTCGGGCTGTGCCTGGGAATTCTCAACGGCACCGCCTACCTGTTGCTGATCTCGTTCGTCGTCTATTCCTTCGGTTACTGGACGGTGCAGGTGGGCGATCCCAAGACCGCGAAGTGGCCGGTCAAACTGCTGAACCGTGTGGCCTGGGACATGGATGCGTCCGGCTTCACGGTGACCGCGCGGGCCATGGATCCTTTTCCGGAATCGTTTTACAAGACGGCGGACGTCGCCGGACTGGTCTATCAGAATTCGCTGCTGGAGGCCCGGCTGTCGCGCTATCCGGCGTTCCTCATCCTCGGCGAGGATCCCGCCTTCCAGAAGCTTTCCTCCGACAATGAGTTTGCCAACTTGCGGCTTCGACAGGCGCCGCTCAAGGAGCTCATGGCCAACCCCAACGTCGATGCCATTTTGAAAAACCCGGTCCTGATCGGGGAAATATGGTCCACGGTGGAACCCAGCCTCGCGGATCTGGATGAATACCTGCACACCGGCATTTCGCCCAGGTATTCGTCCGAACGCATTTATGGTCGGTGGAAATTCAATCCGTCCGCATCCTCAGCCTCGTTGCGACGCGTGAAGCCCAACATCAGCTCCAAGGAGATGAAGCGGACCCGCGCCTTTCTGGAGGCGGCCTACGGCAATGCCAATCTGGTGATCGGGACGGACGAACGGCTGGTGGTCAACAACTTTGCCAGCACGCAGGCCGACGGCAGCCAGTCCGCCGCCTCCGGGAAAAGCGAA
>JALOTU010000090.1 GCA_025457725.1 Verrucomicrobiota bacterium | reverse complement strand
CAGGAAAAGGCTTTCCGGGACCGCCTCGATGTCGGAACTGAGCAACACGATATCCGCCGCCTCCCGGGCGATGTCGCTGGCCCGGCACACGGCCACGCCCAGGCTGGCCTGCTCCAGGGCAGGGGCGTCGTTGATTCCGTCTCCGACAAACGCCACGCGTTCGCCCGCCTCTTGGAGTTGCTTCACCAGCTCGGCCTTTCCCTCGGGCCGGACTTCCGCATGAATGCGTCCGGGGGTGATGCCCACCTGCTGACCAATGCTCGCGGCGGTGCGCCGTTGATCCCCGGTCACCAGATGAACCTGCACGCCGGCATTTTCCAGGCGGCGCACGACCTCGATCGCGCCGGATTTCAATTCGTCCTTCACCGCGAACAGCGCGAGAAGCTTGAAATCCAGCGACAGGCCGATGACCGAGGCGCCCTGTCCGGTCCAGAGATCGACAAACGCCCGCCCTTCCTGGTCGGCCGGCGACTCCTTCTGCACCCAGCGCAGCGAGCCGAGCCGCACGGTCTGGTCCTTGCCGTCGCGCCGGACCTTGGCCAGCACTCCGGCCCCGCGCAATTCCCGCCATTCCTTCAGCTCGACATCCGCTGTGTTCAGCGTCGCCACGGCCTGGCTGTAGGGGTGGAGGGAATGCCGGGCGAGGGCGGCGGCCAGCTGCTTCAGGGAAGCGTCCTCGTGCCCCGCCGGCCCCGGGAAATGAGACGCGACCACGACCGGTTTTCCTGTCGTCAACGTGCCTGTCTTGTCGAACATCACCACCGTGATTGCGCCCGCCTTTTCGAGCGCCACGCCATCGCGAATCAGAATCCCGCGCCGGGCCGCCACGTTGGCGGCGGCCATGATGGCGGTGGGTGTGGCCAGGCCCATGGCGCAGGGGCAGGCGATGATCAACACTGCGGCGGCGATGATGAACCCGGCGGCCACCGCGCTGGTGGGCGCGGGCATGGACCACAGGAACCCGGCCAGCCAATCATGAGTGGCGCGGGCGTGATCATAAGCCAGGGCCCACCACAAACCCGCCGCCAGGGCCACCGCCAGGACCACCGGAACAAACACGCTGCTCACCCGGTCACCCAGGCGCTGGATGTTGGCCGAGCTCGACTGCGCACGGCGCACCGCCGCGATGATGTTGGCCAGGGCCGTGGCTTCCCCCGTCGCCGTCACCTCCACCACCAATTGACCGTCCTGCACCGTGGTCCCGGCATACAATTCCTTTCCCGCGGACTTCTCTACCGGCAACGACTCGCCGGTCAGCATGGATTCATCCACGGACGACGAGCCGCCGGCAATGCGCCCGTCGGTCGGCACGGCGTCGCCCGGCTTGAGGACAAGGGTGTCGCCCCGTCTCAATGCCGACACCGGCACGATCTCCTCCGATCCGTCCTCCGTGCGACGACGGGCGGTGGCGGGGGTGAGGGAGAGCAGGGCCTGGAGGGCGCCGGCCGCCCGGGAAGTGACCCGGGCCTCCATCCAATGTCCGACGCTCACCACCGTGATGATGGCGGCGGCTTCCATGAAGAAGACATGTCCCGGCCAACCGGCCAGCAAGGCCCAGACACTGTAGGCGAAGGCGGTGGTGGAACCGATCGCCACCAGCGTGTCCATGTTGGAGCTGCGCGCCTTGAGTTGCAGCCAGGCGCCCTGGTAGAAACGCGCCCCTGCCACCACCTGCACCACGGAGGCCAGTGCGAACGACAGCCACTTGAACCAGGGCTCGCCGCCCAGGTGAAAGATCCATTCGCCGATCAGCATCGGGGTGGTGCAGCCCACCCCCACCCAGAGTCCCATGTGCCAGCCGGCCTGACCTTCGTCCTCACCCGGGGCGTTTGCGAGCACCTCGACCTTGTAACCGGCCGCTTCGATGGCGGCCACGACACCTTCCACATCCGGGGAGGGGACAGACCATTGCAGGGTGGCCACCTGATCCTCCAGGTTGATATCCACCGATCGAACGCCGGCGATGGTCTGTGTGGCGGCGGTGACTTTGCGGGCGCAGTTGCCGCAGTTCATCCCGGACACCTTCAATCGGGTGCCGGGCGTCGCGGTCTCTTTGGACGGTGCTGCATGCATGGTCGGCGCTGCACCCAAACTCCCGAGATTCAGCCGGTTGTCAATCCGTCTCGCCCGGAACGTGGCTGGCGCACGTTGCTTAACCAAGAATCGACCCAAATGGAATGGCGCACTTTGAACCCCAGAACCGTCTCCCTGGCACCGCCCTGTAGCGCACGAGGTGACGAGTGCCCCCAGTTGCGAAATTGTAGCGCACGACGTCAGGAGTGCCCTGCAGCGGCGGCGACTCCTCACGTCGTCGGCTACAATAGGGCTGGGGTGAGGCATCGTCTCCTCACGTCGTCGGCTACAATCTGGTTCGGGGGTGGACGCCTGCGTTGGGTTCAACCAATGCCCTCGTCAGTTTTTTGAATGGCCGGTTTGCTGAGGGGTTGGGCTACCGTCCCGACGGCGATGCATTTTTCCTTGTTGGAGCTTGCCGCGGTCCCCAACCGCTGATAACCAGCGCCGGGGATCCTGACGTCTGAAAGGCGATTGATATGGAAGGGCTGCTTGCACTTATTCTACTGGCGATTGTTCTGTTCGTTCTCGTGTTTCCGTTGATGGCGTTCATCCTTGCCCGCAAGGCAGGCCAGAAGGTCGAGACGCTGGAACACAAGGTGAACCAGCTGGAGGCGGATCTCGCCCGCTTAAGAAGCGCGGGCGCATTCAAGCCGACGGCGTCCGGTCCGTCGGCCACACCCCGGCCGGCCACCCCCGCCACAGAGGTGCTCCGGAAACATCCGCCGGCTTCCGCCATCCCTACCGGCAAGACTTCCGTGTACCAAAGTGTCCCGGTTCAAGGCCCCAAACCGCCGCCGCCGGTGCTCCGACCCACGCCGCTGCCCGCTCCACCGGCGGCAGCCGCATCCACGCCCCCTGCATCCGCCCGGCAAGTCCGTGCGCCGAAGCCCCCCATCAACTGGGAACAGTTCATGGGCGTGAAGCTGTTTGCCTGGGTGGGTGGGGTCGCCCTGTTCCTCGCGGTGGTGTTCTTCGTCAAGTATTCGTTCGAGCACAACCTCATCCCGCCTGAGGTGCGGGTGGCGCTCGGATTCCTGGCGGGCCTCGGGTTGCTCGGCGGCGGCGTGCTCTTGAAACGAAAGGCGTACGCGGTCACTTCGCAGACGCTGATATCCACCGGCGTGCTGATTCTCTACGCCAGCGCCTTTGCGGCGCACGGGTATTATCACTTCGCGTTCTTTGGCGTCCTCCCCACGTTTCTGCTGATGACGCTGGTCACGGCGACGGCCTTCGTGCTGGCGGTCCGGCTTAATGCCATGGTGGTGGCGATCCTCGGCATGCTGGGCGGTTTCCTCACACCCGTGCTGCTCTCCACCGGCGTGGACAATCCCCTGGGCCTGTTCGGTTACATCGCCTTGCTGGACATCGGGCTGCTCGCCGTGGCGTTGAACCGGCGTTGGTTCTTCCTCGCCGCCCTGGCGGCATTGGGAACGGCGTGCCTGCAGATCGGTTGGACGGCGGAATTCTTCCGGCCGGAACGCTATTTCGAGGGTTACAAGGTGCTGATCACGATGTCGGTGCTGGCGGGATTTTCCGGTCTTTATCTGGGTGCCACCGGCTGGGCCCGGCGCCGCGGGCAACCCAGCGTTTGGTTCAGCGGCTCCACGCTTGCGTTGCTGGCGGTTGCGCTGGGGTTCACCGCCTACTTCCTGGCCTTCCGCTCGCTGTCAGAGCGGCCCGCGCTGCTGTTCAGTTATCTGTTCCTTGTGGATCTGGGGGTGCTGGCGCTGGTGGGGTTGGATAAGAGGTTAAGCCTGGCGCAACCGCTTGCCGGTCTGGGGGCGTTTCTCATGCTGGCCGGCTGGACTGCCGCGTTCCTGAGCGAGAGCCTCCTGAACGTTGCCCTGATCTTCTATCTGTTGTTTGCCATTCTCCACACGGCCGCCCCCCCCGCCATGAATCGCTGGCGTCCCGGGACCATCCCCGCATGGTCGGCGCAGGGATTTCCGCCCCTGGCCCTGGCGCTGGTGCTGGTGCCCATTCTGCAACTCACAGAGTTGTCGTTCCTGGTCTGGCCGTTCGTGCTCCTGGTCGATGTGTTGGCCATCGGCCTGGCGGTGGTCAGCGCTTCGCTCCTGCCGTTGATCGCGGTGGTGCTGCTGACGCTGGTGGTGGCGGGCGTTTCCTTGATGAAGATCCCCATGACGTTCGAGGGATTTCCCTTGTGGCTGATGGTGCTCGGATTTTTCAGCGTTCTGTTTGTGTGGGTGGGTTCCTGGTTCGCACGACGACTGCAGGACACCGGGGATCGGACCGGCGCCGCGCAAGATCGGGACTCGCGCTGGTTTGCGATGGGCCATCAACGATTGATGGCGGCGCAGCTGCCCGGCATGTCGGCCGCCCTCCCGTTTCTGCTTCTGATCATGGCGGTGGCCCGGTTGCCCCTGCAAAATCCGTCGCCGGTGTTCGGGCTGGCCCTGCTGCTGGTCGTGCTGCTCCTGGGGGTCACCCGGCTGTTCCGGCTCGACTGGATGTGTTCCGTCGGTCTGGCGTGCTCCGTGGCGCTGGAAACCGTGTGGCACTTCAACCGGTTTGATCCCGCGTACGCCGTCGTCCCGCTGGTGTGGTATCTCGTCTTCTTCGCCGCGTTTGCCGTCCATCCGTTTCTGTTCCGGAACACGTTGGCGGACCGGGTCGAGCCGTGGGCCGTCGCCGCGCTGTCCGGACCGCTGCATTTCTTCCTGATCCATCGGCTGGTGAAGGCGGCGTATCCCAACCCGGTCATGGGATTGTTGCCCATGCTGTTTGCGGTGCCGGCGCTGCTCAGCCTGGTGCTGGCGTTGAAACAGCTGCCCGCCGACCACCCGAAGCGCACGGCCACCCTGGCCTGGTTTGGCGGCGTGGCGCTGTTTTTCATCACGCTCATCTTCCCGATTCAATTCGACCGGCAATGGATCACCATCGGCTGGGCGCTGGAGGGGGCGGCGCTGCTCTGGTTGTTCCATCGCCTTCCCCACAATGGACTCAAGCTCACCGGCACCGGGCTGCTGCTGGCGGCGTTTGCGCGGCTCGCCATTAATCCGGCGGTGCTCGAGTATCACGCCCGCAGTGCCACCGCGATCCTCAACTGGTATCTCTACGCCTACGGGATCGTGGCCGCCTGCCTGTTTGTCGGGGCCCGACTGCTGGCCGCGCCGCGCCACCGGATCCTGCAGGTCAACGTGCCGCCCGTCTTCCTCACGCTGGGCACCATCCTCGTCTTCCTGCTGGTCAACATCGAGATCGCCGACTACTTCACCGCGGAAGGCTCCCGGGTGTTGACCTTCAAGTTCTCCGGCCATTTTGGGCGCGACATGACATACACCATCGCCTGGGGCCTGTTCGCATTCGGGCTGTTGGTGACGGGGATTCTTCGCCGACTGCCGGCGGCGCGCTGGTCGGCCATCGGGCTCCTGGGCATCACCATGCTCAAGCTCTTCTTCCACGACCTTGCCCAACTGGAGGCGCTGTACCGCATCGGCGCGTTTGTGGCGGTGGCGCTGATTGCCATCGGCGCCTCGTTCGCCTACCAGCGCTTCTTCGCCGGCGCCAACAAGCCTGAAGCCAACCCGGCGATCGAGCCCACGGACACGCATGAACCGACATCTTAACCAGGACCGCGCGCGGCACACGGACAGAGCCGCAGATCCGAAAGCCCCGCGCCGCTTTGATTGCCGCCAGCGACGGAGCATCGCACTCCTGATATTCCTGGGCGCGCTCCGCATGTCCGCCGCGCCGTTCAGCGAGTGGCAGTATCAACAGGACATCGCGGTGACGGGCGGCGGTTTGGTGAAAGTGAGTCTTCCCGCTGAAACGCTCGACGCGGCCCGGCCCGGCCTGGAGGACCTGCGGCTGGTGGACGCCGCAGGCAACGAAGTGCCGTATTTGATTGAGCGTCCGATGCCGGCAGCGCCAACGGTTCTGCCGGCGAAATCCTTCCGGACCTCCTTGGCGGACCGGACGACGATTCTCCTGATCGAGACCGGTCTCGATGAATCCGTCACCGGCGTGTCGCTCGAGACGCCCGAGCGCCAGTTCATCAAGGCGGTGCGGGTGGAGGGATCGGCCGACGGAAAACGCTGGAGCCTGATTGCCGGGGGCATCCCGGTCTTTCGCCAGGCCGGGGGTGCTTCGGGATTGCGGGTCGAGTTCGCCGCGGGCCGATGGCCATGGTTGCGGTTGAGCCTGGATGATGCGCGGACCGACCCGGTCCCCTTCACCGGCGCCCGTGTGCATGCGGCCGCGTTGGAAACACCGCCTTCCTTGCCCGTGCCCGTGGACATTGTTGCGCGGGAGGAAGGGGTCGGGGAGACCCGCCTCAATCTGGCCCTGCCCGCGGCGAACCTCACGCTGGCCAGTCTTGAGGTTGAGACCGACGAGCCCTTGTTCACACGCCGGGTCACGCTCGCCACCCCCGAGGTTTCCGACGACGGTGCCCGCGAACAGGCCGTGGCCAGCGGAACCCTCCTGCGCTTCGGCGGCAACGGCCAGCCGGCCCTTGTGCGACGAGCGCTGGCCGTTGATCGGCAAATCCCCTCGCGCGAACTCGTGCTGCAGATTCGGAATGAAGACAGCCCGCCGCTGGCCATCACCGGGGTGCGCGCCCTGCGCCGGCCGGTGTATCTCGTTTTCTTCGCCCGCGAAGCAGGCGAGTATCGGTTGTTTGCCGGCAACCCCCTCTGCGAGCCGGCGCGTTATGACATCGCGGCGTTGTCCAACCCATTGCGGACACAGAGCGGCGGGGTGACTGAGGCGTTTGCCGGCGGGCTGTCCGAGAACCCTGGATTCCAGGCGCCGGAAGCGTTGCCCGGATTGTCTCCGGTCGGGGCCGTGCTGGATGTTGCGCCTTGGAAATACCGCAAGCCGGTGGCGATCGAACATGCGGGGGTGCAGACTCTGGAGCTGGACCTGGAGGTGGTGGCCGGGGCGCAACGCGGCTTTGGAGATCTCCGCCTGGTCCAGGGGGGACGGCAGGTGCCGTTCCTCATTGAACACACCTCCCGCCTGCGCATCATTCAGCCGGACGCCACCGTGATGGCGGATCTGAAACCGCCGACAATCTCCCGTTGGTCGATCCCCCTGCCCCTGGCGAATCTGCCCGTGAACCGCCTGGTGTGTGAATCGCCCAGTCCGCTGTTCGAGCGCCGCGTGCGGCTGTTTGAGGAGGTGGTGGATATCCGGGGCGCGCGGCGGGCCCGCGAGCTGGGCTCCGCCTCCTGGTCCCGCACTCCCGATGCTCCCGCGCGTCCGCTGGAATTGCCGCTCACCCAAGCGCCTCAATCAGAAGCGCTCTACCTGGAAACCGACAACGGCGACAATCCGCCCATTGAACTGAAACGCTTCCAGGTGTTGCTTCCGGTCACCCGGATGGTGTTCAAGGCGCCGGCTGGGGACACGCCAATCCTCTACTATGGCAACCCGGCCGCCGATGCGCCGCACTACGATTTGAAATTGGTGGGACGCCAGTTGCTGGCGGCTCCAAGAGTCGCTGCCACCCCCGGCCAACAGCAGGAATTGAAGGCTGCCTCCTGGACGGAAGGTCCGCCGCTGACAGGGATGCGCGGGGTGTTGTTCTGGGGCGTGCTGGGTTTGGTCGTGGCGGGCCTGCTGATCATCCTGGCCCGACTGCTGCCCAAGTCAAAGCCCGCCGGG
>JALOTU010000089.1 GCA_025457725.1 Verrucomicrobiota bacterium | reverse complement strand
CGCGAACTGCCGTTCACCGCACGCTTTGAGCATGCCGAAGTGCGACCCATGCTCGGACAGGAACCGGGCGCCGCGCCGATGGACGAGTTTGTGGTGGTGCAGGGTGTGATCGATCTGGCCGTGGTGCTCGAGCAGGAAATCTGGCTGCTGGATTTCAAAACGGACGACGTGCGGGGCGAGGCGCTGAACGCCAGGTCGAAGGAGTATGAACCGCAGGTGCAGCTCTATGCGGCCGCCCTGGAGAAGATCCATCAGAAACCCGTGCGCCATCTGTGGCTGCACTTCCTCACAGCCGGGCAGACGGTGGAGCTTCCCGCAGCGGGGTCCGGCCTCCGCTGAACGCCCGTCGGCCGGTCCCAGCCCGGGACGCTGCGAGCGTCGCCCGGTCAGGCCATTACAATCCGAGCTCCTGTTCGCCCGTGCGATCCGGGGACGCGGCGCCGGATGCATCCGTGTTGGCGTGCGGTTCCCCGGTTGATTCAGGCGCCACCGCCTGCTCCAGTTGCACCATCGCCGGGCGGATCATCTGGCCGCGAAAGCTGAATCCGGTGGCGAGGGTGGCGGCAACACGCGCGCCTTCGGGAACGTCTCCGCCGTTGGGGAGTTGGTGCTTTGCGGCGTCGAACGGGGCTCCCGTCTCCACCTCCAGGGGCGTCAGACCGACGCGTCGGGCGACATCGCGAACAGCGAGTTGGAAATGCGTCAATTGATCAATGGTCTTTTGTTGTCCGGACCGAAGGGCGGCGGAGTGGAGGGCAAAGACGTGATCCAGGATGTGCACGAGCACGCCGAGCCAGTCGGATTCCGCGCGTTTGAGCTTATCCACCTCCAGCGAGAGGTGCTGCCGCTCGGAAGTCTGGGCTTTCTCGAAGAACTCCATGAACGCCTTCATTTCGGCGCTCATCTGTTCCGAGACCTGCCGCGCGGATTTGACGGCCTCCGTGGCATGTTCATGAACGCTCTGCCACTTGCCCGTGGCGCTGGCCACCGCGGCGGCGATGGTTCCGAGCCCTTTGATCTGGTCCACGGCGCTGGCCAGTTCGGAGGATTCGGTCAGGCGCACCTCGGTGCGGTAATCCATGATGAACGGTGTGATCCCGAGAACGGCCCCGATGGCCACGCACGCCACACAGGCCAGGAGCGTGACGCCGTTGAACGGCAGGGCGGCCTGCGTGTAGAAGAACCACGCAAGGCCGAGCAGAAGCGCATCGCCGACCAGAAACGGCCATTTGACGGTCTTGGGAGCTGTAAGCAACGACATGTCGGCAGTCTAGCCATAGGCCCGGCCCCGGCACAAGGATGGCGGGTTTTGCGCTGTGCAATCGACGCCCGCCCGCTAGCCTCCTTCAGCAAATGAGCGACACCTGGTCATGGTTCGATTCCGGTCCTGGCGATCCCGCGTTCAACATGGCGTTGGACGAGGCCCTGCTCGAATCCGCGACTCAAACCGCCCGTCCGCTGTTGCGCTTCTACGGCTGGAACCGGACCGCGGCCTCGTTTGGATACTTCCAGAAATTCGAGGAGGTGGCGAAAACCACCCTGCTGCGCCCGCTGATCCGGCGTCCCACCGGCGGTGGCCTGGTGCCGCATGACGCTGACTGGACCTACAGCGTGGTCATTCCAGCCGGGCACGACTGGCACCGGCTCAAGGCCGACGAGAGTTATCGGCGCATGCATCAATGGATTCGAGGCGCCTTCCAACAGATGGGCATCACGACCGGGCTCGCGTTGGATTCCCGCAAACCGGCCCCCGGCCAGTGCTTTGCCGGGCACGAGGTTTACGACGTTCTATGGCAGGAACGCAAGATTGCCGGGGCCGCGCAACGACGCACCCGGACCGGCCTGCTCATTCAGGGATCGGTCCAGCCCCCGACGATCGAGTGGGACCGCCACGCCTGGCAACGGGCGATGCTTGATGCCGCTGGCGCGCAGTCGGAGTCCTGGCGGGTCAGCGATGAGATATTGAGCCGGGCCGCCGTCCTGGCAGCCGGGAAATACGCCACCGAGACCCATAACCGGCGGCGCTGAGCGCAGCAGTGACGGGTTTCGGCACCCGGCTACTGCTTCAGCCGGTAGTACTTTGCCACCCCGGTGCTCGGCTGGGTCACCACCCGCTCGTTTCCCTCGATGACCGGCGTGCCCGGAACGTTGGCCCAGGGCGGGTTGTTGGTCAGCGCCAGGGTGGATTGCAGGAGGAAATTGCTGACCGACACCGGCCAGGACAGACGAACCTGATTGGTCCCGACCGGGCCGATAGTCAACTCCGGCGAAGACAGGACCGTGGTCACGCGCGAAGCGGTGTTGTTGGCGGCATTGGGATCAAACGTCGTACTGAAAAGCGTCACCGTATTGCTGACCAAGCCTGACGACTGGGCTGTCAGCACCAAAGTCAGGGTGAGGGCCTCGGATTTCGCCAGTGAACCAATATTGAACGTCACCAGGCTGCTGTTGGTGTTCACGGTGCCCTTGGGGGTGGAGGCGGATTTCACCAGGACGCCCGCGGGATACGTCACGGCAGCGATCACGTTTGAGGCAATGTCGGGGCCACTGTTGGTGGGCACGATGATCAGGGTCAGGTTGCCGCCGACGATCACAGGATTGGGCGCGTTTGTGAAGGCGTTGATCTGGAGGTCGCCTGCGCGCGGAACGACAAAGACCCCGCTGCTCGTGGCCATCCCAGCCGGGGCGGTGACGGAGATGGGTCCGGTGGAGGCATCCTCCGGAACCACAGCTGTCAGTTGGTTGCCAAGGACATTGCTGAAGGTTGCATTGACTCCATTGAATTTGACCTCGGTGGTTCCCTGGAAGCTGCTGCCGAAGACGGTCACGGTTGTACCGACGCCGCCGCTGTCCGGAGCAAATGCGCTGATTACGGGGAAGGCATAATAAAGAGCCGTACTGTTGGTGGTCCCACCAGGCGTGGTCACGGTAATGGGCCCGGTGGTGATTCCTGTCGGGACTTTGGCCTGGAGAGAAGTGTTGTTGAAAACAACGACGTTGGTCGAAGGGACGCCGTTGAATAGAACACTGCTGGCGTTGGTGAGACTTTGTCCGGTGAGAGTTACGACTGCACCCGGCGAATTCGTGTTGGGGGAAAACCCCGTGATGCGAGGCGGATAGTAAAATGGCGAGGTGCTCGCAGTGGTGCCATCAGCGGTCGTGAGGGTGATTGCACCCGAGGAGGAATCCGGGGCGATCACCAGCACCTGCTGTGGGTTCCAGTTGTTCACAGTGGCATTGGTTCCATTGAATGTCACCGTTGGTTTGCCTCCGCTGTTGTCCAGGAGTCTCGTCCCACTGATCAGAACGGGTGTGCCCGCTGCCCCAAATTGCGGGGTGAAACCGGTGATACTGGGTGTGACCACGAAGTTGGTGGTTGAGGGAAAGGAACCTGCCGGGGTAACCACCACCAGGATGCCGGTCGGCGCATTGGTCGGTACGGTGGCAAGAATCTGGTTGTTGTTGACCACCACAAATGAGGCGTTGGTTCCGGTGAATCCGCCGAATTTCACCGCAGAGGCACCGGTGAAATTGGTGCCGCTGATCATAACCTGCGATCCCACCGGGGCGCTCGAAGGGCTGAATCCATTAAGCCGGATTGGGCCGTAAAAGAGCGTGCTGTTGGTGTAAGTGCCCAAGGGCGTCGTAACCGAGATGGGACCGGTGGTGACGCCTACGGGAGCATAGGCCTTCATTTCCTTGTCGTTCGTCACCTGGTCGAATGGGGCCAAAACGCCATTGAAGCGAACAGCCGTCGCGCCCGTAAAGTGCAGCCCAGTCAGAGTAACGGGTTGCGTATCCGATCCGGCACTCGGCGTGAACCCAGCTATGTAAGGCCCCGCTCCAACCACGGTGAAAGGTGTTGAATTGGTGGAGGTGCCACCCAATGCGGTTACTGTCACCACCGAGTTGCTGGGGGCCCCGGCAGGAACGTAAGCGGTAATCTGGTCTCCAGCCGCATTGGGAACACTCGATGCGGTCACGCCGCCAAACTTCACAACCGGCACGGTTCCAAAGTGAATGCCGCGAATGATCACCGCGGTCCCCACAGTTCCGTAGGAAGGTGCTATTTGCTCAACATAGGCCCACGAATCGATAAGCGTAAAAATGTCGGCACTGTAATTCCATGAAGTCCCATTGTGACTGACCCCGATGGGCCCTGTGCTGATCCCAGCGGGCACGGACGCCACTGAGATCTTGTTATCCTGTACAATAGTAGCCTGGGTGAGCGGAATGCCATTCCAATAATTTACGTAGAGGGGTAAGGTCGAAAAACCGCTGCCATTGATAATCATGGGATCCCCCGGCGAACCATACTTTGGCGAAAAGCTCGTGATCACTTGGGCGCGAAGCGCCAACGCAAAGGGCAGGGACATCAAGATCGCCAGAAAAGCAGGCCTCATGGGGTTAAATCGTCTCATGGTTTGGTCATTGGGCGGTGAAAACAGCAGGGTCGGGCATCCATTTCCAGCATCCGCCAGCGAGTCTTCTACACCATCGGGTCCGGGTCGGCAATGGCGCTGTGGTCATTGCAAGAGCCTCGGGAACCGGTTAGGCTGTCCGCCTGATGGTGCGCGTGGTTTTTTTTGATATCGACGGGACGCTCGTTCACACGGGTCGGGCCGGCATGAAGGCGTTTGCCCGGGTGTTCGCCACGGAGTTCGGCGCGCACAACGGCACCGAGCAAATGAAGTTCGCCGGTCGCACCGACGTCAGCCTGGTTCGCGAGTTCTTCCGGATCCACGACATTGAACCGTCGGCGGCCAATTTCGAACGGTTCTTCGACCGCTACGTCTTCTGGCTGGATCACCTCATTCAGGATTCAGCCGGCGCACCGTGTCGGGGGGTGTTGGATTTTATTGACGAGCTCCGCGCGCTGCCGCGTCCACCCCTGCTGGGTCTGCTGACCGGCAACATCCGGCTTGGCGCGGAGATCAAGCTGCGCCATTACGACATGTGGGACCTGTTCGTCACCGGGGGGTTTGCGGACGATCACGAGGATCGGAACCAGATCGCGGCCGCCGCGTTTCAGCGCGCGTGTCGTGTCATCGGCGACTCCCTCCGCCCGGAGGAAGTCGTGGTAGTGGGTGACACCCCGCGCGACGTCGAATGCGGAAAGTCCATCGGTGCCCGGGTGCTGGCCGTCGCCACCGGCGGCGCCACCCTGGACGAACTCCGCCAGCATTCGCCGGATTGGGCGGTCAACGACCTGCGTGAGCTGAAGGCGGCCGCTCTCCGCAACGGTCGGGACTGACCCGGGCTTGGCGCCGGACGGCCCAGGCGTGCGTCAACCGGCGTCGGCGACCGGGGGGCAGCGGCACCGGACCCTCTGCCGCAACATTTGGCTTCTTTACTGCTTGGAAGGATGAATTGGCGTCGGCGACCGCCGCTGCCTGGCATTGAACCAACTGCAACGCTGACTCATGAGCCTGAATTCCAAGAACTCAAACGTGCCGAAAACCCGCGCCCAGAGGGAGGAAACGGAGCCGTTCACGCCATTGTCGTTCAAAGCGCTCTGCCTGCTGTTGCTGGTGTTGATTGTTATACCCGGTCTCTTCCAGCTGGCCGCCGCCCTGAGACGTTCCCCGGAGACGCTGCCGGACGCCGGACCGGGAAGTCACTCCCTCAACGAAGAGGCGGCGTCACCCTCACGCGCCGATTCCCGCCCGTTTCAGTCCCAACGACGCACGATCGCTCCGGGTCCAATGGAATCGGCAATTTCCGCCCCGAGTGCCGCGGCTTCCTCCCAAGCTCCAGATGCTTCCGCCGCGCTGCGTCGGCTGGAACAGGTCATTGCCTCCGCGAGTCCGCGGGAACAGCAAGCGGCGGCGGCATTGAGTCGATTCGCTGTGAGCGGCGCCATGACGGAGTTGCGCCATCTGGACCGGCAGGATGTGGCGTCGTTGGCGGAACGGATTTCCTCCGGGCTGTCGAAAGCCGAATTGGGAGCGGTTCTGCAACAGTATCTGGGGATGCCAGCGGACCGGATTCTGGCGCAGGAGGATCCGCAAGCGACACTGCTGGGGATCTACGATGCGATCGCCGGAAACCGCAGGGAGGAGGTCCGCCCCTCCGCCCTGGTCATCACGGATGGCGCCGATGCGGACGGACGGATCACGGGGCAAACCCGTGTGCTGCCCTCCGGACAACAACGCGTTTTTGCCGTTTTTGAAAACGACCGTGTGTTGGAGGGACTGGACCAGGTGATGGCGATATGGCGGAACCCGAGTGATGATCGAATGGTCTTCACGGAATTCGAGCCTGTGCGTCGGGGATCGGCCTACAATTACGTCTGGCTGGATGTCGAATCCGGCTGGCCCGCCGGCCAATACCAGGTGGAATTGTTCCACCCGGAGGCACAATCGCTGCTTCTAGCGTCGGAACGCTTTAGTGTCCAATGAACTCATGGAAACGAAAATGAATAAAAAATGGGCTGTTCTGGCCAGTTTCACGGCCATCATGCTGTGGGTGGCAACGGGTTGTTTTGACACGTCGGGAGGCAGCAGCTTCGATGACGGCCCCGGGTCCACGAACAAGCCAGTTGTTGTCCAAATCTCCTTCAACGTGCCCGCTTGCTCCTCCAGCACCCCGGCGCTGTTCAACGGCGCCACCTTCCCCGGAGGCGCCGGATACGTCTACATCGCTCCCGCCTGCTCCGGCATCGATGAGCACATGTATGTCTGGATCAAGGTGGTGACCGACGTGGCCCCGTCCGAGGTGGCCTCCTACACCTGGACGATCCAGGGATGGACCAGCCCGACCAACAACGGCATCTTCACAGCGGACACCTACACCGGAGTGCCGGATACCAACGGCGTTTTCGAGGTGCAAACCACGTCGAATCAGATCCGGTACATGAGTCCCTCCGTCGCGGACCTGCTCAGTCTGGCAACCGTTTCCAATCAGAAGATCAACGTCATGATCATGACCAAGGATGGCCAGTTCACCACCGGCTATATCTCCTTGAAGTTGCACAGCGGCACAGCCACCGGCGCCAATCTGATCTACGGGGCGCTCTCGAGCCAGGACAGTCGCTCCAACCTCCGGTTGCTCAATTACGCGGACTATTACACAATCACGAACACGGGCGCGACCAATGTGCTGGCCCTGGAAGGCACGGGTTTTGGCACAACGCTGGTGCTCTACGACACCAATCTCAATGCGGTGGCCACCAATGCGGGGCTGTTCTCCGGCAGCTTCATTTCGCAGATCACCTCCACCAACCTGGAACTCAACGCCCCCTACTTTGTCGAGGCCACCACTTCGGCGGATGGAGCCACCGGCCCCTATCGAATCCTGAACAGCACCGGGCAGCTGACACCCGTGCCCAATCCGTTCCTGTCGACCAGTTGCAACAATATCGCGGCTAATTATTCGGTCAGCGACGTCACGGTCTATGACCTGACGTTCAACGGCACGACCCGCTCTTTCACCAATTACACCACCACCAGTGCCGTCCTGAGCCAGCAAGGTTGCACCTTCTGGTATCCCATCAATGATCCCAGCGGAGTGGTTCCCCCGATGGTGCGGATGGGACGGATCATCACCTCGGCGAATCTCGAACTCTACAACGATTCGTTTTTCCCGCAGTGCCCGGAATTGGTCATCACCGACAGCTCGGTTGCAGGCACAGGGTCCCAGGTTGGCTCGGGATGGGATATCAGGACCTCCGGCACCATCAGCGGCACCTTCCTGGGATCGTCGTTCACGCTGAGATACGTCAG
>JALOTU010000088.1 GCA_025457725.1 Verrucomicrobiota bacterium | reverse complement strand
CTGGCGCCAATGGGGAAATGGTGGTTGCACTTGATGCAGACCTTGAGGTTTTCGTCCAGCTCCTTGTCGAAGACCATGGTGCTGCATTTGGGACACTTGGTCCACAACCCCTCGGGAATTTCCTTCTTGCGGCTCTTGCCCGTGGCCAGCATCGGCTTCTTGGCGAACGTGGTGGCCTCGGTGGAAAGTGGAGGAGGCGTGAGCGCGGGTTCCGTGGTCTCGAGTCCGAGCGTTTTGTTCGCCTGTTTGGGTTTTGCCATAACAATCGTGCCGAAAGGTCCCGCCGCAGTGCGCAAACAACACCCTGCCTAACATGGGGCGCCCATGACGTGGAAAGTATTCAGACTCCTCTGGCCACTGTCCAGACGCAAACCCTGTGCGCCCCCGCCGCCTTGAGTGTCCCAGCGCAGGCGTTTGTGGTTGCGCCCGTGGTGAATACATCGTCCACCAGCACACAGGACAATCCTTGCACCTCCGCATGGTTCCGCAGGGCAAAGGCCCGGCGGAGGTTGGCGGCTCGCTCCTTGCGGGTCAGCAGGGTCTGGGTGCGGGTGTGCCGGATGCGCCTCAGCCAATTCGAACGCACGGGCAGCCCGAGGTTGTGGCCGAGGGTGATGGCCAGACGCGCGGCCTGATTGAACTCCCGCTCTCGTTCCCGCACGGGATGCAGGGGGACGGGCACGATGACGTCCCACCCCGTGCCGAGCAGCGCCGGTCGCGCCTGGCGAATGAGAAGATCCGTCAGAAACGGCTCAAACCAGAGTGCGCGGTGGTATTTGTAGCGGTGGATGACCTCGAGGACCACGCCCTGCGCCCGCACCGCCGAGCGGGCGGAGTCAAAATGGAATTGCAGCTCGCGACAATTGGTGCACTCGAAGGCGGACGTGATTTCGCCCTCGAACGGCAGGCCGCACCGTTCGCAGAAGGGGGATTGAATGAACCGCACTCCGGACCAGCAATCGCCGCACACATAGCCCTCCGCTGCCGTGGCCGGCCGCCGCCGGCAGATCTCGCAGACGTCCGGGTACACCAGGGCCAGGGCCCGGTTCATCCAGGCGCAGGAAGGCATGGCGATCACCAGGCAACTGTAGGAAAAGCAGCCGCTTTGGCCAAGCGGGATTGGTTGAAAGGAATGGCGAAGGTTGCCGGCGGATGCTATACCTCGGCGTGTGCTGAGCCTTTTCAAGAAAGGTGGAGAATCCGACGACGACGCCCCGGGGATGTTCGGGCGCTTCCAGCTTCATGAGCTGATCAACACCGGCGGCATGGCGCAGATCTGGTTGGCGACCGATTCCAAGGCCCGAACCTACGCCCTGCGGCGGCTGCTTTCCTCCCAGAAACACAATGGCACGTCGAGACGCCGCTTCCGTCGCGGGTGCGAGATCCTGGCCAGCGTTCAGAGCCACGACAACGTCATCGGCTACTACGAGCACGGCAAGCAGGATGGTCAGTACTATTGCCTGATGGATTACATCGAGGGCGACAACCTGAAGGAACTCTATGCGCGCCACGACCCGGTGCTGCTGGAGAACGTGGCCCAGATCATTCTGGATGCGGCGGCCGCGCTCGAGCACGTTCACGAAAGCGGCTACATGCATCTGGATTTCAAACCGGAGAACCTCCACGTGTCCCGCAACGGAGTCGTCAAACTGGTGGACTTCGACTTGGCCCAGCCCATCACCGGCAAGCCGCATCGCCCCTCCAAGAATCCAGGCACACCGGCCTACATGGCTCCGGAGCAATTGAAAGGAGAGCCCTTCGATCATCGGGTGGACATCTTCGCCTTTGGCGTTTCAGCCTACGAGTTGCTGACCAATTTCAAGCCGTTTGAAGGGGAAACACCCACGGAAATCGTCAGCTCCCAATCCAACCCCGCGAAATTAATTCCCCCCCGCCGGCACAACCCCGACCTCCCGCCGAAGTTGGAAGCCACCATCCTGCGCTGTCTGCAGTTTGATCCCAATCAACGCTACGGCTTCATGAGCATGCTGAACCACGACCTGAAGTCGGTGCTGTACGTCTGAAGCGGACTTCCGATGGGGGCGTCAGCCGCGATGCTTCCAGCGGCGGTGCATCCAGATCCATTGCTCCGGATGGCGCATGAGCATTGTTTCGATCGCCTCGTTGTAGGCCCGGGTATTGAGGCGGATGGCTTCACTCACGCTCTCGTGTTCCCGCAGGGGCAGGGGGTCCTCGAAACGCAGCACATGGGAACCGTCGGGTTCGCGCCAGGTGGACGTGGGGATCACGGGGGCGCCGGTGTTCAGGGCCAGGATCGCCAGGCTCTTGAAGGTGGCTGCCGGATGACCGCAGAAGTCCACCACCACCCCGTCCCGCCCGGCGGCGTGCTGATCGAACACAAAGACGACCAGGTTGCCCGCTTCCAGCAGGTTGAGGATCTGGTCCAGTGAACCGCTGTGGCTCACGGTGCCGAAGCCCGCTTGGCGGAACCGGCGCGTGAGGAAATCGTTCACCCATTTGGGCTTCAGGGGCCGGCGCACGAAGTGCAGCAGACCTTTGAATTGGGGGAACTGCCCGATCCCGGACACGGTCGCCACCTCCCAGTTCCCGAAATGAGCGGTGAGCAGGAGAATTCCCTTCCCCGCTTGGTGGGCGCGGATCGGTGATTCGACGTTCTCGACCCGCACCATGGCCTGCTTGCGGGTTTTGGACAGGAATGGGGAGCGGGCCCATTCAACGAAGAACCGCAGGAAATGTGCGGAGTAGGATTGTGCCAGGAGTTTTATCTCCGCCTCGGTCAATGTCTGGCCAAAGACATGCCGCAGGTTGGCGAGCACGATGCCGCGACGGAACGGAATCAGGTAATACAACACCCGCGCAATCCACGGCACCTGCCTCCAACGATCGCCTGTGGGAACGTTGCGCGAAGCGGCGGGCGACGAGGGTTGGGCTGGATTCATTCTCCAATGGAAGGAGCGGAGGCGCGCACGATCGCGGCCAGGTTCATCCCTCCGAATCCGCGGCAGATCACCAGGGCCGTTGAGCCCCGGGGCGTCCGGTGGGCGGCGGCCACAGGAAATGGCGCCAGACGTGGATCCAGCGAGCGCAGTGTGGGAATGCCCGGAACCACGCTTGCCTGAAGGGCCTTGAGGGCAAGCGCCAGGTCCAGCACGCCCGAGGCGGCGATGGTGTGTCCCAGCGCCCACTTGAAACCGGTGACTGGCGGGATGCCTTCCGGGAACACCGCACGCAGGGCGGTGACCTCCGAGGCGTCCGAGGCGACGGTGCCGTTGGCGTGGGCGACGATCATGCCGATATCCCCCGGGACAAGGTTTGCATCCGCCAGCGCCAGGCGAATGGCGCTGATCAATCCCCCGCCGTCCGGACGGATGTCCAGCACGCCGGTCGCCTCCGTGGTGCTGCCGGATCCGAGAAACTCGCCTGCGACCGTCGCCCCCCGTGCCTGCGCGGCGTCGAGGGTTTCGAGCATGAATGCCGCGGCCCCTTCGCCCAGGACCGTGCCGTCGCGATCCGTGTCAAACGGACGCAGCGCTTCCCTGGCCAGCAAACCCACCCGCTCGAAGTTCACCAGGGTTTCCGCGTCGATCGCGGCATCGTGTCCCACAACCGTGGCGCGGTCGGCTTCCCCTTCGCGAATTGCATTGGCCGCCTCCGCCACGGCGGCAACGCCGCTGATGCATTGATTCGTGATGCAGCCGTTGGTGCCCTTGAATCCGTGGCCGATGCCCACGTGACACAGCACGTTGTTCGGCAGGTTGCGCAGCAGCCACATCGGATTCACGGTGTTGGCCACCTCCGCACCGAACACCTGCATGCTGCCTTTGGCATTGGTCAGCAGCGGGAAGAAGTCGTAGTTGCACTGGTAGGTGCCTCCGCCCGAGCCGGCGAACACCCCGCTCCGATCATTAAAACGGGCGGTCTCCTCCGGGCTCAAACCCTGTCGATGCTCCACCACGCCGGAGTGCCGGATCGCCTGGCCGGCCGCGTACAGGCCGAGCAGGTCCGTGCGCGAAAGCATTTTGTGAAGCTTGCGATCCTCGACGAGGGTGCGGTTGTTCACCCCGTGCAGTTCGGCGGCGATTCCCACCGGCCAGTGCTGCGCGTTCCATCGCCGCAACGGCTGCACGGCCGAACGGCCCGCCAGAACGGATTCCCAAATCTCCCGCACCGACAAGCCCGCGCCGCACACTGCGCCCATGCCGGTGAAGACCACCCGCGGTCGCGCGCTCATCGCCGTCCCTCCCGTTCACGGATCGCCTTCACCTCGTCCGGGTGACGGAACACCAGGCAGCTGTTGGATCCGCCAAAGCCCAGGGAATTGGACATTGCCATGCGGATGGGGCGGGATTGGGATTGGCCGCGGATGATGTTGACCGCGCAGTCCGGATCGAGCTCCGCCAGGTTGGCGTTGCACGGGGCGATGCCATCGCGAATGGCCAGCGCGCACACTCCGGCCTCGACGGCGCCCGCGGCGGCGATCAGATGTCCCATGCAGCTTTTGGTCGAACTCACCGCCACGGTGTCGATGTGCGACCCCATGACCGCGCGCAGCGCCGCGCATTCACTGCGGTCATTCATGAGTGTGGAGGTGCCGTGCGCATTGACGTAATCCACGTCCTCGCACGTTGCCTCCGCATCTCGCAGCGCCTGTTGCATGGCCTGGATGGGGCCGTCTCCGTCGGGGGGGGAATCGGTGATACGATAGCTGCTGAGCGAATTGCCGTCGCCCGCCAGCTCGGCGTAGATACGCGCCCCCCGCGCGGTGGCTGCTTCCCAGTCCTCCAACACCAGGAAGCCGGCGCCTTCGCCTAGCACAAATCCGTTGCGGGTGGCGTCGAATGGCCGGCTGGCGCGTTCGGGCTGGTCGTTGTCCGGGGACAAGGCGCCCAGCAGGCAGAAGGCTGAGAGGCCGATGGGGTTGAGCATGGAGTCATAGCCTCCCGCCAGCATGTAATCCACGACGCCTCTGCGCATCAACTTGAGCGCCGTGCCCAGAGCCTGTCCTCCGGAGGCGCAGGCGGTGTGTACGGCGGTGGCATATCCCCGGATGCCGAAATGCTGGGCCAGCAGCGCAATGCCGGCATTGGATTGGTTTCGACAGAATGCGACCGGGTCGGCCGAATAACCCTGGCTCCAGAGTGCGTCCGGGTTGAACTCTCCGTCGGGTGCGCTCACCGCGTGAACGGCCTGCAGTTCGTGGAAAGGCATGGCCATCATGCCGGCGCCCACGCTGCATCCCCACCGGCTGCTGGTGGCGGGTTCCGGACAGATGCCCGCGTCTTGCAACGCCTCCGTGGCCGCGGCGAGCGCGAATCCGTGCGAGCGGCAGGCATACTTGAGCCGTTTCGAATCCCCGATGGCCGCGTGCGGGTCGAAGTCCTTGACCTCCGCGCCGATTTGGGTGGAAAAGCCGCTGGCATCGAAGGATCGGATGAGGCCCACCCCACTGCGTCCGGCCTGAAGCGCGGCCCAGCTGGAAGGGGCATCGTTGCCGTTCGGCGTCACCATGCCCAGTCCCGTGATGGCGATGCGGCGCCTGTGTTTCATCGGGCGGATTCCTGCGCCAGTTCCACGCGGCAACTGCCGATGCGTTTGCCCGCGGAGCGAATCTGGGTTGCCACCGTGGCCGTGCCATCGCCCCTGTCCTTTCGGCTGGCCTGAAGGCTCAGAGTATCTCCCGGCGCGATAAAGGCCCGGAGTTTGACGTCTGAAATCACCTTGGGCGTCCACTGCGCCCCGGGGGCGGCAGGGGCGATCCTTTCCAGTAATTCCACAGCCAGTTGCAGATTGGCATGGGTAAGCAGGGTGCCAGGGAACACGGGGCGACGGGGGAAGTGGTCGGCGAAGAAGTCAGCGCTTCCGGGCACTTGCAGCGTCGCGTTGAGGGTCGCTTCACCTACCCTCTCCATCGATTGCAGCGGGAACTCCGGCACGCCCTGAAAAGAGCCCCGAGGAGCGCCGACGCCGTTCAACTCGTCGAATCGTTGTCGCAACTGTTGCGGATCGTCGAATTCATCCAATGGCATCATGGGGCCGACGCAATGGTGCAGTTGGAGCACGGGGATGCCTTTCACCGAGGCGGCGCCTCCGTAGGCCACCGCCTGCGAGTCCAGGCTTTCGATTTCCGCCGCCAGCTCCAGGGTTTGGCCCGGCTGCACGGGGGACAACAAATCCACGCGCCCGGCAAGGCCGGCCACGGGGCGATGGGCGAAATCCAAGGCTGCCATGGACAACCATGCCGCGAGTTGTCCGACCGCTTCCGCCACCAGCGAACTGGGGAAGGCGGGAAGGTTTGCGGGGATGGTGTAACAACCGGTGATCTGCCTGCCGGCGCTATGCGCGGTGATCCGGTCCACGAAGGAGAATGCGCGGAAATGAAGGTCCATGAGAGCATGAACGTCCGGCGGGTTCAGGCGCCTGGATTCGCGGCGGCCTTTTGCTGGCGCACCACCATCTTGCAGAAGGTCTCGGTGGTGAACAGTTTTGGGATTTCGGCGGATTTGAGCGGTGCTTGGAAACGTTCCTGGGGGACTTCGCTCAGGAAAGTCTTCAACCGGGCGAAGCCGGCATCGGTGACGACGCCTCCCTGTTCAAACTCCGCCTCGGACAGTTCGCCGCGGGCTTCTTCGACAATCTTTCCGCGCGGGATCTTGACCTTGAAGCCCCTCTCGAGGCGGAAAACGATGTCGAGAAAATCGATGGATTCGGCGCCGAGATCCTCGATGAGGGAAGCCTCGAGTGTGACCTCCTCGAGGTCGCAGCCAAGGGCATCCGCCACAATTTCCGCCACTTTGGGGAACACCGCCTGCACCTCGTCCCTGGTTGTTTCTGAGTTGCTCATGAATTCATTCCAACTTGAAGCCGCCGTCCACATTGAGGATCTGGCCGGTGATGTAATCCGCGTAGTGCGACGCCAGAAACCACACCGCGTGGGCGATGTCTTCGGGCTGGCCGATGCGGCGGAGGAGAATCTTGGATTTGACGATGTCGCCGGCCAGCTCGCGGACGGGCCGGGACATTTCCGTTTCAATGACGCCCGGGGCGACGGCATTGACGGTGATGTTGCGTGACGCCAGTTCCACGGCCAGCGCGCGGGTGAAGGCGTTGATCGCGCCCTTGCTGGCGGCGTAGTTTGTCTGACCCCGGCCCCCCCGCTCGCCGGACACGGAGCTGATGTTGATGATTTTGCCCCTGCGTTTCGCCATCATGTGGGGGATGACCGCACGGCTCATGTTCATCGTCCCTGTGATGTTGGTTTCCAAAACCGTGCGGATGTCGTCGTCCTCCAGCATCGCCAGCAGATTGTCGCGGATCACCCCGGCGTTGTTCACCAGCAGATCGATGCGGCCTGTGCGATCATAGACCTTTTCCGTCAAGGTGTTGCAGGCGGCTGAATTGCGGACGTCCACGGGTTCGGCGGTGATGTGGCTGTCGGGGAGGGCGGACACAACGGCAGAGGCCGCTTCGGCGTTTTCCCGATAAGTGAACACGACCTCCATGCCGGCGGCGGCAAGAAGATGCACGATGGCGCGTCCAATGCCCCGGCTGCCGCCGGTGACAATGGCAACTCCGCCTGCCAAGCCAGACTCCTCAACTGTCGGGTTGTTCATCCTGAGATGCAGTAACCACCGTCCACAACCAGTGTGTGCCCGGTGATCATGGACGATTCAGGAAGGCAGAGCAAGAACACGGCGTTGGCCACGTCCTCGGGGGTGAGTGTGGGGCCCATCGGGGTGCGGCGCGCGTATTC